>JAJRSQ010000101.1 GCA_024278725.1 Chloroflexota bacterium | reverse complement strand
GACAGTTGCTTCAAACAATCTTGTCAGGTGCAAAAAGCTATGCTACACTATAAAACTTTGAGGGCGAAGCTACTTTATATGAAGGGTGCTTCTATGAATTCATTGAAAAGCATTGGCAAAATAATCATTCTATTTTTTATACTGATGGCGATTCCCGCGGCAAGTGTCTTCGCCGCGCCCCCGGCTCAGGGCGAGCTTGCCATCATCGCCTCCCCCACCGATAACGACGTGGTGCGCGGGGTGGTCACCATCACCGGCAGCGCGGTGCATCCGGCGTTTGACCGCTATGAACTGGCGTATGCCGTTGAGCCGGTCACCTCGAATGACCAGTGGATTGGCATCGGTGAGGTGGGTCGCCAGCAGGTGGTCAATGGCGAATTGGCGCAGTGGGATACCACAACCCTGCCCGATGGCAGCTACAGCTTGCGGTTGCGGGTGGTGCGTTTGGATGGCAACTATACGGAAACCGAAGTGAAACGAGTGGTGATTGCCAACGCCGTCCCCACCGAAACCCCCACGCCGTCCGCATCTCCCACGCCGACGGTCACCCCGACGCCGTTGCCGCCCACCCCGACCATCGTCATTGAGATACCGCTGGATACCCCCACCCCCCGTCCGTTGACCATGACGGAGGTGCTGCCCACCCCGAAACCGTCGGGAGAAGGGTTGCCCATCCCCAAAGTGCGGGTGAATACCTCCCCCCTGAAGAGCGCGTTTATGCTTGGCGCGGGTGGGATGCTGGCGCTTTTCCTGCTGTTCGGGTTTTTATCGGCTATCCGTTTGGTGGTGCTGGGATTCGCCAAACGCACCAAACGCCCCCGTCGCAATCGGAGAAAGTGAGCCGGCGAGAGAACTCAATCAATCTGAAACTTGGAACTTGGAACAAATGACTCCCATTCCCCTTTTCGGGCGCGCCCAACCGTCGATGCCGATTGAATGGTTGATTGTCGGTTTGGGCAATCCCGGTAAAAAATATGCTCAAACCCGGCACAATGTCGGGTTTCATATTGTTGACCGCTTGGCGGATGCCGCCGGCTTCACCTTCGACGGGCAGAAGCATCAGGCGGTGCTGGCGCGCGGCAGGCTCGGCGATGTGCCGGTGATGCTCGCCAAACCGCAAACGTTTATGAACCTCAGCGGCAAAGCGGTGGCGCCGTTGGCGCGATTTTACAAAATTCCGCCGGAACGCATTCTGGTGGTTGTGGATGACCTTGACCTGCCCACCGCCCGGCTGCGTCTGCGAAAATTCGGCGGGGCAGGGGGGCACAAAGGGATGCGCAGCATCATCGACCTGCTCGGCACGCGCGATTTTCCCCGCATCCGGGTGGGCATCGGACGCCCGCCGGGGCAAATGCCGGTGGAGGCGTATGTGCTGCAAAAATTCTCCGCCGCCGAATGGGACGAAATGACCGTCACCTATGAGCGTGCGGTGGATGCCATCCGCACGGTGGTCGCCGAAGGGGTGGAAATGGCGATGAATAAATTCAATTAGCTGTCGGCTAAAAGCCGATAACGTTATATGGTAAACCTTTCCGTTTTATTGCGACTCTTCAACCAAATACCGGACATCCGCGCGTTGATGGACACTTTGGCAGACGGCGCACCCGTCACCCAGCCGTTGCGCGTGCCGGTTGCGGGGCGGCTGCCGCTCGTTTCCGCGGTGCACCGGCAATTGCGGATGCCCGTTCTGTTCATCACCGGGCGCGCCGACCGCGCCCGCATCCTCACCGACCAGCTCCGCTTTTGGGCGGAAAACCCCGCGCAAATCTACCGCCTGCCCGACCCCGGCGTCCTCCCCTACGAGCGCATCCCGTGGAACCGCGATACGATTGCCCGCCGTTTGGCGGCATTCGCGGCATTGGCGCAAGCCGACCCCGCCGCGCCCCCGTTGGTGGTCACCAGCGCCCGCGCGTTGATGCAAAAAACCATGCCCCGCGCCAATTTTCTGGAAGCGATGCGCACCTATCGGGTGGGGCAGCAGATTGATATGACCGCTACCCTGCGCGATTGGCTCAATCTGGGGTATGAAAATCGGGACGTGGTGGAAGAGCCGGGCGAGTTCAGCCACCGCGGGGGATTGATGGATATTTTCCCCCCCGACAGTTCCCATCCTCTGCGCATCGATTTGTTTGGGGATGAAATTGACGCCATCCGCGCCTTCGACCCCATCACCCAACGCTCTGAACATCGTCTAAAAATGGTGACGCTGGGACCCGCCAACGAGGCGTTGCCCGGTTATGCCCCGCGCGCCGCCGTTGCGCTGGAAAAGCTCGACCGGCGCGCGCTTCAGCCGGTGGCGCAGAACGAATATCAGGAATTGCACACCATGCTCACCGCGGGGACGGGTTTTCGGGGGATAGAAAACCTGCTGACGCTCATGCACGCTTCGCCGGCGTCGGTGCTGGATTATCTGCCCGATGATACGTTGGTGATGGTGGAAAATCCCGCCGAGCTGGAAACCATCATCACCGAGTTGGAGGAACAGGCGGAAACACTCAAAGCCGATATGGTGGCGCGCTACACCCTCCCGCCCGATATGCCCGCGCCGTATTTTGAGTGGCAAACCCTTGCCGTCGCGCTGAAAAAACGCGCCCCGCTGACGCTGGGCTTCGACGATTGGAACGACCGCGCCGAATTGCCCGACCCCGCCGCTGTGTCGGTGGAAGGGGTTTTCGCCGCGCCCCCCGTCTTCGGCGGGCAGGTGAAACCCGCTGTGCAGGAACTGCTGCGCCGCAAAAAAGCGGGCGAGCGGGTGGTCATCACCAGCCGTCAAGCCGCCCGATTGAGCGATTTTCTGCGCGATGAAAATATCATCGCCCCGCCGCTGGACGCGCTCGACGTGCCGCCGCCCCCCGGCAGCATCACCGTTTTCAACCGCTCGGTGCTGGAAGGGTGGCTGTTGCGGGTGCGGGAAGGCTCTGCGCCGCTGCTGTCCCTGTTCACCGATGCGGAAATTTTCGGCGACCGGAAACCTCAGCCGCGCCGTCGCCCCCGTCAGCGCAAGGGCATCACCCCGGAAACATTCTTCGCCGATGTGCGCCCCGGCGATTATGTGGTGCACATCGAACACGGGATTGGCGTCTTCAAAGGGCTGGTCAAACTTGATTTTGACGGCATTGAGCGCGAATATCTGCAAATAAATTACAGCCAAAACGACAAACTTTATGTCCCCATCCACCAATCCGACCGCCTTTCGCGGTATGTGGGGGTGGATGATGCGCCGCCGCAGGTGAACCGCCTCGGTACGGCAGATTGGGCGCGGGTGAAGAAACGGGCGCGCACCGCCGTCGCCGAGATTGCCGACGAGCTTTTGCGCATTTATGCCGCCCGAAAGGTTGCGCCGGGACGCGCCTTCAGCTCGGATACCGAATGGCAGCGCGAGCTGGAAGCCAGTTTCCCGTATGTGGAAACGGAAGACCAGTTGCGCGCGCTGGCAGACGTGAAAGCCGATATGGAAGCGCCGCGCCCGATGGATCGGCTGATTTGCGGCGATGTGGGCTATGGCAAAACGGAAGTCGCGCTGCGGGCGGCGTTCAAAGCGGTGATGGACGGGACGCAGGTGGCAATTCTGGTGCCGACCACCGTGCTGGCTCAACAACATTTCGCCACGTTTCGCAGCCGTCTGGCGGCATATCCGGTCACGGTGGCGATGTTGTCCCGCTTCCGCACCCGCCGCCAAATTGATGAAACACTGCGCGGGCTGGCAACCGGCAGGGTGGACATCGTCATCGGCACGCACCGGCTGCTGCAAAAAGATGTCGCCTTCAAAAATCTGGGGCTGCTGGTGGTGGATGAAGAGCAGCGATTCGGGGTGGCGCACAAAGAGCGGTTGAAAGAAATGCGGGTGAATGTGGATACCCTCACCCTTTCCGCCACGCCGATTCCCCGCACCCTGCACATGGCAATCACCGGCGTGCGCGATATGAGCGTGATTGAAACGCCGCCGGAAGAACGCCTGCCCATTAAAACCACCGTCACCAAAGCGGATGACACCCTCATCCGCACCGCCATTCTGCGCGAAATTGACCGGGGCGGACAGGTCTATTTTGTCCACAATCGGGTGCTGGGCATTGATGCGATGGCGCAGCACATCCGCAAAATTGTGCCGGAAGCGCGGGTGGTCATCGGGCACGGGCAGATGTCGGAGCGGAAGCTGGAAAAAGTGATGCTCGATTTCGCCGACGGGGAATTTGACGTGCTGGTCAGCACCACCATCATCGAAAGCGGGCTGGACATTCCCAACGTGAACACCATCATCATCAACCGCGCCGACCGTTTCGGGCTGGCGCAATTGTATCAACTGCGCGGGCGGGTGGGGCGCGCCGCCGTGCAGAGCTACGCCTATTTGCTGGTTCCCGAAAACTTCAAACTGCCGGAGATTGCCCGCAAACGGCTGGAAGCCATTCAAGAAGCCAGCGAACTGGGGGCGGGCTTCAAAATTGCCATGCGCGATTTGGAGATTCGCGGCGCGGGCGACATGCTCGGCGCGCGCCAGCACGGACACATCGCCGCCGTCGGCTTCGATTTGTATGTGCGGCTGTTGGCGCAGGCGGTGCAGGCGCTTCAGGGCGAGGCGCATGAGGGCATCACCGAGCGCTTCGACGCCACATATCTGATGCCGTTGGAAGAAGAAGTGCAAATTAACCTCCCCCTGCCGGTCTATTTGCCGGAAGATTATCTGACCGAAGAACATTTGCGTCTGAAGTTGTACCGTCGCATGGGAAATTTGAATACGATGGAAGAAATTGAGGCGATGGGGCAGGAATTGGAAGACCGTTTCGGGCAGTTGCCGGAACCGGTGATTAATTTGCTGAACCAAATTCGGCTGAAAATTTTGAGCCGCGCGGCGGGGGTGAAATCGCTGGCGACGGAAAACGGGAATATCATCATCCGCGCGGATACGCTGGAGGATATTGACCGCCGGATTTTGGGCAAGCGGCTCGGTATGGTGGCGCGGGTGGAACGGCGGCAAATTGTGATGCCTTTGCGCGGCGAACCGGAACGCTGGCAGGCGGAGCTGGAAAATGTGCTGCTGCAACTGGGGCGGGTGGTCAACGACCCCGGATAACGAAAAAAACCCGACGGTCGCCGTCGGGTTTTTTGTTGGGCGGGGCTTAAAGTCCCGGAATGACGATGGTGGGGATGATGATGGGGTTCAGGGTGGGCACGATGATGGGTTCGGGTGTCGGTGTCGGCACAATAATCGGGAAGGGGG
>JAJRSQ010000100.1 GCA_024278725.1 Chloroflexota bacterium | reverse complement strand
TTCGAGCGTTTGCCCATGCGCACCGGCTTGCCGTCTCGTTCCAGCGCCACCAATTGATACAAAATGATGGTGAGGCGGCGGTCGTCCAGCCCCAACGCGCGCGCGGCGGCTTTCAATCGCGCCACATGCCCATGATGGTCTGCGCCCCACACATAAATTGCCCGCGCAAAATTACGGGTGACCAGCTTATTGTAAATGTAGGCAATATCGCTGGCAAAATAGGTCGGTCGCCCGTCCGAGCGCACCACCACGTTGTCTTTGTCGTCCTCATTTTCCCCTTTGAACCACACCGCGCCATCTTTTTCGATGAGCTGTCCGGCATTCAGAAGATAATCGTACACTTTTTGATACGTGCCGTCTTCATATAAACCGGCTTCAGAGAACCACGAATCGAACCGAATGCCCAGCGACGCCGCATCGGTTTTGATGCGCGCCACCATCCGCCGCAACCCCTCCCGGTGGAAAGTCGCCAGCGATTCATCTTCGGGCAAATTCAGGTAGGCATCGCCCACTTCCGCCACCAAATTTTGCGCCATCTCCACCAGATAGTCGCCGGGATAGCCATCTTCCGGGAACGGGTATTTATCGCTCTGCCCCAACGCTTCCGCGTACCGGCTGCGCAAACTGCGAGCAAAAATCTTCATCTGGTTGCCCATATCGTTCAGATAATATTCCCGTTCCACCGCATACCCGGCGGCATCCAGCACCGATGCCAGCGCGTCGCCGAGCACGGCATTTCTGCCGGAACCGAAGGTGAGCGGTCCCGTGGGATTCGCGCTGATGAATTCCACCTGCACCCGCTCGCCATTTCCGCGGTTCACCCGCCCGAACGATTCGCCCGCGTCCAGCACCCGCTGAACCTGCCGGGCAAACCATGCCGTCGCCAGTCGAATGTTGATGAAGCCGGGTCCCGCCACCGAAACTTCCGTGACAAAATCGGGCTTTTCCAGATGGGTCACAATCGCGGCGGCAATCTTCGCCGGCGCCATCCGCGCCACGCGCGCCAGCCCCAACGCCACCGTGCAGGCGTAATCGCCGTGGGTGGTATCCTTCGGGCGTTCAACCGTAATGTCCGGAATATCGAATGCGGGTAAATCGCCGTGTTGCTGGGCGGTCTCCAACGCGGAATGAATGAGTTGAGCCAGTTTTTCTTTCATTGCCAATCCTCTCTTTTGCAGATAACATGACCTTATCATTATTTGCGCGAATGAGCAAAAAATCACACGCCGGTATGATTGAATCCCCGGCGGAATTGAGGTACAATACCCCCGGACATACAATCAATTTCACAACTTAAAGGGGAGTGAGCGATGGGAGACATATTTTCCGGATTAATTTGTTTCAGCGGTGTTGGTATTTTTTTCCTGATAGTGTTTTTACTATTGGCAATTCGCGTGGTGCAGGAATATGAACGCGGGGTAGTTTTCCGGCTGGGGCGACTGATTGGCGCGAAGGGACCGGGGTTGTTTTTGATGATTCCCCTCATTGACCGGATGGCGAAGGTGGATTTGCGCGTGGTCACGCTGGATGTGCCCTCTCAGGAAGCCATCACCAAAGATAATGTAACCCTCAAAGTGAACGCGGTGGTGTATTTCAAGGTTTTCAATCCCGAAGATGCCATCGTGCAGGTGGAAGATTACCGCCGCGCCACATGGCAAATTGCTCAAACAACCCTGCGGAATGTGATTGGGCAGAGCGAACTGGATGAGCTGCTGACGCATCGGGAAAAAGTGAACAACCAGCTCCAGCGGATTATTGACGAGCAGACCGAGCCGTGGGGCATCAAAGTGACGCTGGTGGAAGTGAAGGACGTGGAATTGCCCGCCACCATGCAGCGCGCTATGGCGCGGCAGGCGGAATCGGAGCGGGAGAAACGGGCGAAAATCATCCACGCTTCGGGCGAATATGAAGCCTCGAAGCAGTTGGCGCAAGCGGCGCACAACATCAGCAAAGAACCGGCAACCATGCAGTTGCGCTACCTGCAAACGTTGACGGAAATTGCGGTGGAGAAAAATTCCACCATCATCTTCCCCGTGCCGATTGACCTGATGAAGGGGTTGACATCTCTGGGAATGCAACAGGGACCGGCGGACGAAGAAGAATAACCTTCACGCAGAATTTACAGACATTCACGCAACCGGCGGGTAAAATACAACCGGAAACATCATTTTCAGGATGGATTGCGGATGAAAGCAAAGTTGCTCACATTGATGCTGGGAGTCCCGTTGGTTGCGTTGGGTGTGCGCTGGCTGGGCGATGGCGGTTCGGCGAGGGTATGGTTGCTCGCGCCGGGGATTGTGCTGTTTTTGGCGGGGCAAACGCTGGTTCGATTTGAGGACTTCCCCGCCGGCACACAAATTCTCGCCCGCCTTGCGGAACGGCTGAAATGAAAAACCCCCCGATGGATGACCATCGGGGGGTTTTGTTGTTGCAACAGCATCATTTCCGGCGGCGGAGGACGACCACCAGCACGATAATTCCCACAATCAACACGCCGGCGAACAGCACGCAGATTGCCAGCCCGAGCAGGATACGCATCGGCGAGGGTTGCGCGGTTTCCTGCATCTGTTCGGTGGCGGTGGACGGGACGGGTGTCGGCTCGGCGGCGGCAGATTCGCTCACCGGGGTTGCCGTCGGCGCGATGCCCGCGTCC
>JAJRSQ010000099.1 GCA_024278725.1 Chloroflexota bacterium | reverse complement strand
ACGCTGCAGCGTGCCCCTACAACGCCACCGATTTTCGTTAAAACCGGAAGAAAATGCGTAAGAGCGGCTCGCAAATCGCCCCTGCGGCGTGAAATCATGAAAACCGGCAACCTTAAAATTTACTTTGCAACAGCCGTGCCAAAGTACCACAGGGGTATTGAAAATCGGCGGTATATGGCATATACTAAAAGCATATAAACCGGAGCAATCTATGACCTCAAAACCCTGGTTGAATTTTTACGATGATGGTGTGCCGCACACGCTTGCTGTGCCGGAGATGACCATCCCCGAATTTTTGCAGCATGCGGCACAGCATTACCCGCACCATACGGCGACGGTTTTCATGGGCGCACGGCTCAGCTACCGCGATTTACTCACTCACGTGCAGCATTTTGCGGGCGCGTTGAAAGCGCTGGGCATCAAAAAGGGCGACCGGGTGGGCATCATGCTCCCCAATTCGCCGCAAATTGTCATCGCCTATTATGCCACCCTGTGGCTCGGCGGCGTTACCGTGCTGACCAATCCGCTGTATGTTGAGCGGGAATTGGCGCATCAGTGGGGCGATGCGGACATCAGCGCGGTCATCACCCTGGATTTATTTTTTGAAAAAGCGCAATCCGTCTGCCAAACGCTGAACGTCCCCCGCCTCATCATCACCGGCGTGCACGATTTTCTGTCGCCGCTGAAAAAGCTGGTCGTGCCCCTTCTGCTCCGCCGGCAGGGTAAATGGGTGGATGTGCCATACGACAATCAGCGCGTCTTCGCCTTCAAAAACCTGCTGAAACACCCGCCCCAACCGAACCCCGCCCCCGCCACCCCCGCCGATTTGGCGTGCCTGCAATACACCGGCGGCACCACCGGCTTACCCAAAGGGGCGATGCTCTCCCACCGCAATCTGGTCGCCAGCGTCACCCAGATTCGCCATTTCCTGTTGCAGGGACACCAACCCGCCACCGACCGCGCGGTGGTCATCCTGCCGATTTTTCACGTGTACGGCATGGCAATCATGAACCTCGGCATACACATTGCCGCCACGCTGGTGCTGCTCCCCCGGCTGGACATCAAAGAGTTGGTGACTGCCATCAAAACCGAAAAACCGACCTTCTTTCTGGGCGTGCCCGCGCTTTACAGCGCCGTGCTGAATTTCCCCGGCTCAAAAAATGTGGATATGACTTCCATCAAAGTTTGTTTCAGCGGGGGCGCGCCGATGCCCGTAGCGGTCATCAAACAATTTGAGGAAAAAACCGGCGCGCGCATCGCGGAGGCATACGGCATGACCGAAGCCGCCAGCGTGACGCACGTCAATCCGCGCCACGGGGTGCGAAAATACGGCACGGTCGGCGTGCCGACGGTGGGAACCGACGCCAAAATTGTGGATGCGGACGACGGCGTCACCGAAATGCCCATCGGCGAACCGGGCGAACTGCTGGTGAAGGGTCCGCAGGTGATGGCGGGCTATTGGCAACGCCCGGAAGAGACTGCCGCCACGCTCACCGACGGCTGGCTGCACACGGGCGACATCGCCACGGTGGACGCGGACGGCTATTTCACCATTGTTGACCGGAAAAAGGATATGATTCTCAGCGCGGGATTCAATGTGTATCCGCGCGAAGTGGAAGAGGTGCTGTATCAGCACCCGAAGATTGAACATGCGGCGGTCATCGGCTTGCCGCACAAAATTCGGGGGGAGCAAATTACGGCGTATGTGCAATTGAAGGCGGGTGAAACGGCGGACGCGGGGGAAATTCGGCGGTACTGCAAAGAACAGCTGGCGGATTACAAAGTGCCGCGCAAGGTTATTTTCCGCGATGAACTGCCGATGTCTTTGGCGGGGAAAGTTCTGCGGCGGGTACTGCGGGATGAAGCGCTGGGGAAAACGCCCTAATCGGCGGCGGGAATGCCCATCGCTTTGACAAACGAAAAATCGACCAGTTCCACCCGGCTTTCATCCAACGCCTGCCGCACCCTCGGATGGGTGAGCATGGTCAATTCCTGCACGCGCTGGCGCACGTAACTCCCTCCCAACGCCCGCAGCCCGTCATCCATCACCGCCGGATGCACCACAATTTCGCTGATGCCCGGCGGCAGTTGCTTCAACACCGAGATGAAATTATCCACCGAAGGCTTATCATACAGCGACATCACCAGCCAATTTGTGGTGCGGATACCCGCATTGTCAAGCAGCCACGCCTTGTGGTGATACGTCGCCGGCACAATACTGGGAACCATCCGCACCAGCGAAGCGGGGTAATGCATCACAAACTTGAGCGCGGTCTGCATGGTCGCGCCGCTCCGTTTGCCGCGCACCTTAATTTGCCCGTAAAAACTTTCGGGGACGGGTTGGCGCACCGGCACGCCGTAATGTCGCGCCATGTCACACACCAGCGGGTAAAACGGGGTATGGGTCACCATCAAATGCTGATGATAATCAATATGGTCGAATGACACGCCGGTGGACAGCAACAATTCCGCCTGCGCAATCAATTCTGCGCGCAATTCTTCCAGCGAAATCCGGTAAATATACTCAAAAATACGGAAGCGGTCGTAGAAGCGTCCCGTCTCATCCACCAGTGATGGCACTTGCGCCGGCGGCAGAACCGGCTTGCCCAACGTCACATTCAAATGCAATCCGATGGGTAACTTCGGGTGGCGTGCGTGTGCCCGCGCAATCCGCTCCGGTGCGCCGGGCAGGTTTATCAGCGCGGAAGTGGAAGTGACCACCCCGTACCGCCACGCCTGAATGACCCCTTCCGTCACCCCGTCGCTCATGCCGAAATCATCGGCGTTGACAATCAAATAGCGGGGACCGGAAGCTTGTCCCTTCGATTGCCGCTTGTAAAATCTCCCGACCGCGTATCCCGTCCCCGCCGCCGCCAGCAAAGCGAGGCTTTTTTTAATGCCATCCATCAACTTCATCTCATTTACTGTCTGCGGCACAACCACCTGCGAGCGATGATTGTGCCGCACATAAACTTTTCCGACTATTGGGCGTTGTTCAGCAATTCCATCAGTTGGTCAAGCTTTTCTTTCATTTGGTCAAGTTCCGAGCCATAAGTTGCCCAATCGTTTTCCTGCAACGCCTTTTGTGCCGCCTCATAATGGGTGGAGGCACTTTCAGCGAGTTGAAGCGCGTCAGGGGCAATTGCAGGCGTCCCTAAAGCTGTGCCATCCGGCGCGAGACCTTCCAACGCCGCCGCGTCAATCGCTTCACCCGTCAGAATTTTCAGCAGTTTCGCCAACCCTTCCGCCAGCGTATTCGACATGATAACTTGGTCGCCACTGGCAACAATCACCCGTTTCAATTCGGGGATGCGTCCCGATTCGGCTTGCAGATAGATGGGTTCGACGTATAACAGCGAATCGCCGAGTGGCAGTACCAGCAAATTCCCGCGAATCACCTGCGAGCCGCCCTGGTCCCACAACGAGAATTGCGACGAAATTTCGGGGTCTTGGTCGATGCGGGCTTCAATCTGCAGCGGACCGAAAATCAACTCCTGTTTCGGCAGGCGATAGACCACCAACTCGCCGTAATTCTCCCCGTCAGACCGCGCGGCGAACCACGCCACCAGATTATCTTTATTGTACGGAGTCAACGGTTGGAACAGCAAAAACTCTTCGAAATCTTCTCCCGGCAGGCGAGCAATCACATAATACGGCTCCACGGGTTGCGTATTGCCGGAGAAATTCTCCTGCGGAATTGCCCACAAGTCTTCTTGATTATAGAAAACGTTGGGGTCTTTCATATGGTAAATTTGGTAGAGATTGACCTGAATTTTGAACAACCCCTCAGGATAGCGGATGTGCGAGCGCAGGGTTTCCGGCAATTCCGAAACGGGTCTGAAAATTCCGGGGAAGATGCGGTTGTAGGTTTGCGCCAACGGGTCGGTGGTGTCGAACAGATAAAACGTCACTTTGCCATTGTAGGGGTCGATGACCGCTTTCACGGAATTGCGAATATAGTTGAACTGTTTTCCGCTCGCGCGTGCCGAATAGGGATAGAGGTTAGAAATGGTATAGGCGTCCTGAATCCAGTAGAGCAATCCATCGTCCCCCACCACAATGTACGGGTCTTCATCATATTGCAAAAACGGCGCCAGCGTCTGCACACGCTTTTGAATTTGCCGGTTGAACATAATCTTACTTTCGTTGTTGATGTCCCGGCTGAGAATGATGTTGCTGTCGCCCAAACGGTACGCGAACGCCAGACGGTTGAAATAGTTACCGAGCGGCACGCCGCCGGTTCCCTGATAGGTGTTGTAAACCGATTTATCCCCTTTGCCGGGATAGTCGAACTCGCGTTCATTGGTGTTCACAAAAACGTAATCGGTGGTGGTTTCGCCATAATAGATTTCCGGGCGGGTAATTTCCAAATCCACCGATGACTGCGGCGGCAAGTCTTTAATCCACAGATTCGGCAGCCCTTCCGGGGTGACTTCGTTCACGGGATTCATCACCACGCCGTACCCGTGGGTAAACTGCAACTTCTGGTTAATCCACGTCGGCGATTGCAACTGCGATTTATTCAGCTCGCGCGCGGCAAGCGCCACCTGCCGGTATTTCCCGTTGATGGTGTAGCGGTCTAAATCAACATCGTTGAAAGTATAGTAGAGCCGTAACTCCTGTAACTGACGGAAGGTTTGCAATAGCGGGCGATAATCCCACAGCCGAATATTGTTGAGTGTATCGGTATTCGTTTCCAAATCCGCCGGAGAAAGTTTCTTCAACTCACTGACTTCTGTTTCCCGGACATTGTGGAGATTATAGGCGCGGTTGGTGAAATCAATATCGTATTGAATGTACTGCGATTCGCGCTGTAATTCATTGGGCTCCACCACGAAGCGCTGCACCACACCGGGAACCACGCCGCGCAGTAAAAATCCACCCACCAGCCAAATGAAAATCGCGGCGAGAGGGAGAACATTCTTCCGCATAAAGATGTTCAGCACCAGCAGCACCGCCGAAACCGCCGCCACGCCCATCATAATGCGCAACACGGGCAACACCACGTTGATGTCGGTGTAACTGGCGCCAAAAACCACCCCCCGATTGCTGTACAGCAGTTCAAAGGTGTCGAGCCAGTGTCCCCACGCGAAGGCGGCAAAAATCAACGCGCCGACAACCGACAAATGGAGTTGGGCATAGGGCAGCAACACGAAACGTCCTTCTTCCAGATTTTCGCGCTGCTCCAGCAGATAAATCGCCCCCGCGCCAAATAGCGAGAGGAAAAGCACGATGACCAGCCAGCCCTGCACAAACTTCACCAGTGGCAGGGTGAAAATGTAGAACCCGACATCCATCCCGAAAATGGGGTCGGTGATGTTGAACGGCACCTGATTGAAATATTCCTGCACGGTCAGCCAATTGAGCGACGCGGCGGAACCTACCAGCCACGCCAGCAACAACGCCACTGCCAGCACCACATAGGTGACCATCTTCTGCGCCACCAGTGTTTCATCACTGAAAAAGAGGGTATTGCGTTTCACCTGCCATCGCGCAACGCCGGTATTCACCAAAAACAGGATGGCGAAAACCGCCGCTGCCACAAAAAACACGATGATTTTGGTGCGCCATTCAATGGTAAAAATTTGACTGAAGTTCAGGGCGCTGAACCACAGATAATCGGTATACAGTTCCATTATTCGGTTGAAACTGGTGAATACCACAAAAACAATGAACGCTATAACCCATAAACGCCCGGGAATACGCGGGACTTCACTGCGGGGAAGTCTCTCCCCGTGTTCGCTGCCAGATTGCTGGGCTGCCATAAATCTTCTCCTATCCTCAAATCCATCTTTCACAAAACAGTAAGTTTCTATTAGTAATTGTATAACAAGGAATTGCCAGCGCAAAAACAGCCGACGCCAATTTTCCCGTCACATCCATCTGTCTGCCATTTGCCCGCCATTTCGGTAGCCATATAATAGCTATCAGCATTCAGCGTTCAGCAATCAGCTCAAACTGCAAGCTGTTCGCCGATAGCTGAAAACTGATAGCTGACGGCTGATAAATGTCTGAAAAACAATCCACCATCCCCTACCTGTTGCTCACCCTCGCGCTGACGATATTCGCCATTGCACCCCTGACCTACCCCGGCTACTTCCAAACGCACGCGGGTTTCACCGCGCTGTGGGCAGTAGACAATCTGCGCGAAAACCTGTTCAATCTGCGCTGGACGCCCCCGCTCACCGGCTTTGATGCCCTGCGCAGCGGCGGGATTCTGCCCTATTATCTGGCGGCGCTGCTCCCCCTGCCCCCGCTGGCGGCGATGAAAACCGTCTCCGCCCTCGGCGTGCTGGCGGGCGCGAGCGGGCTGTATCTGTGGCTGAAAAGCTGGCTCGGCGCAAAAGGGGCGACGGTTGCCGCGCTGGCATACACTTATGCCCCGTTTCTCACCGCAACCCTGCTGGTGCGCGGCGCGTTCGGCGAATCGTTTTTCTGGGGCG
Organism: Chloroflexota bacterium; assembly: GCA_024278725.1. Classification (GTDB taxonomy): domain Bacteria; phylum Chloroflexota; class Anaerolineae; order 4572-78; family 4572-78; genus JANTHQ01. The sequence goes on along the minus strand of JAJRSQ010000099.1, from coordinate 2,689 downwards.
TCCTCCCGTGGGCGCTGCTGGCGGCGACTTATCTGGTTGCCAGCCCGACCCTCCCCGTGATGGCGATTGCCGTCGTTTTTTGGACGGCGCTCGGGTTGAGCCATCTCGGTTTAGGCGTGTGGGCGTGGGTGGTGCTGGTTTTCATGCAGGTCGGCTTCCACCGCCCCCAATCCCGCCCGCCGATTGCGATGTCCGCCATCGGGCTGGCAGTGGCGGCGGCAATCACTGTGCCGCGCGCGCTGGCATCCGCCGCGCCGAAACTGCCCGTTCCCGCCGACCATCTGGTTTATCCGGCGCAACTCCTCGCGCCTTTTTGGGGCTTCGGCATCAGTGTGCCGGGTTGGCAGGATGGTCTGACCTTCAGTGTGGGTTTCGCCGCGATTGCGCTGGCGCTGGTCTCCATCTATATTTGGAAGAATGGAGATGACCCCCGCCCGTGGTTTTTCATCGGAGTTGCCGGTTCGGCACTGGCGCTGGTGCTGCCGTGGACGCGCCGGCTGTGGCAGTTGCCCCTCGTGCGCGATTCGCTGGCGTACCCGTGGCAGCTTCTCGGCTTCGCCGCGTTGGGGCTGGCAGTGCTGGCGGGCATCGGCTTCTGGCTGGAACCGAAACTGAATCGCACCCCGATTTTCGCCGCCGCCCTGCTGATGGTGCTCATCCCGGCGTATCCCCATCTGGAGCCGAATTTCATCACCTCGAAAATTCCGCCCCGTCCGGTGGCAATTTATGGCGATAACCAACTTTTGCTGATAGATTATCGATTTGAAATAAAAAACCCCGCCGAGCAGATGGACGCCCTGCACCCTGTGAAACCCTATCTTCCTTTAAAAGATGCCGCCGCACTGCAACCGGGCGACACATTTTATCTGACCGTCCACTGGCAGGCGGTCAATCCGCCGCAAAAAAGCCTGAAAATCTTCGGACATTTGGTGGATGGGGCGGGAAATATCATCACCCAAATTGACGTACTGCCCCAAAACGGCGACCGCCCCACCGACGGGTGGCTGCCCGGCGAGCTGATTGCCGACCGCTACACTTTCACCCTGCCCGCCGACGCTCCCGCCCCCGCGCAGGTGTGGCTCGGCTTTTATGATGGCGACACGCTGGCGCGGTTGCCCGTCGCCGGCGATGACAATGGGAGGGCGAAACTTTCAATTCAATGAAAAATTCAAAATTCAAAATTCAAAATTATTTTTGCACTTTGCATTTTGCATTTTGCACTGCCGAATTCTGGCTCGCGCTCCTCCTCTCCCTGCCGGTCATCAGCCCGCTGCTGCAACCGGGCTATTTTTGGGGGGCACACGATGCCCGTCACTCGGTCTATTTTCTGTTCGAGTTCGACAAAGGGATTCAGGACGGCATTTGGTATCCCCGTTGGGCGCCCGATTTCGCCTTCGGGTTCGGGTATCCCTTTTTCAACATTTACGGTCCGCTGTCGTCCTATCTCGGCGAAGCGTTCCATCTGCTCGGCGCGGATTTTGTGACGGCGGTGAAGATTGTTTTCGGGCTGACGGCGGTGCTGGCGGGCGTGACCATGTATCTGTTCGTGCAGGATATTCTCGGTGCGCGGGCGGGGCTGGTGGCGGCGTTGGTGTACGTCTATTTCCCGTACCATCTGTTCGATTTGTATGTTCGCGCCGCGCTGGCGGAGTCGGTGGGGTTTGTGTTTCTGCCGTTGGTACTGTGGGGATTTTACCGGGTGATGACCACCCCCGCGCGGAAAACCATCATTTTGACGGCGGCAGCTTATGCCGCGCTGATGTTCACCAGCAATCTGTTGGCGCTCCTTTTCACCCCCATTCTGGGGCTGTATGTGGCAGTAATGCTTTTTGTGTCCGTGAAAAAGATAGAAATAGGGAAGGTCATCCGCCGGGCGATTCCCCCCGCGCTGGCGCTGTTCGGCGGGTTGGGGTTGAGCGCGATTTTCTGGCTGCCCGCGTTTCTGGAACGGCAGTATGTGCGGGTAGACCAGTGGATTGGCGGGCGGTATGCGTTCGGGGATGATTTTGTGGATTTCTTCCAGCTCTTTTCGCCGCGCTGGGGGTTCGGTCCCAGCATTCCGGGACCCAATGACGATGCCGGATTTCAGATTGGGCTGGCGGCGCTGGTGCTGTTCGCGCTGTCATTTTTCGCCGTGCCGAGGTTGAAAGACCGCGCGCTGCGCGTCACCCTCTATTTTCTGCAGGGGCTGGTGCTGGCGACCGCCTTTCTCACCACGCCCCTTTCGGCGTGGGTGTGGCGGCTCGTCCCGTTGTCCGCTTTCGCCCAGTTCCCGTGGCGATTGCTGGTCATCATTGCCCCGGCGATTGCGGTGGTGGGCGGCGCTGCCGCCGGTTCAAAATTCAAAATGCAAAATGCAAAATTTGGGGAAATTCTGCCGGTAATTTTGCTCATTCTGCTGGCGAGTTTCCCGTATGTGCGGGCGCAGGTGCGCGACCCCAAACCGACGGAAGGACCCGTCAGTCTGGCGAGCCTATTCCGCTTCCAGCAATCGGCGGATGAGTTGACCGGCTCGACGGCGTGGGTGAAGGAAATTCCGCGCTGGTCGCCGCTGGCGGATTTGGCGATTGCCGGCAAGCCCATCACCACCCGCGTGGTGCAAACCGAAGTGTGGGACGAGACGGGCAAAACGCCGCTGATGGGCGTCCATTCTTTCGAGATGGACAGCGTCCACGAATTTGTGTGGATT
>JAJRSQ010000098.1 GCA_024278725.1 Chloroflexota bacterium | reverse complement strand
GTGGGTGCGCACGGAAGCTGTCGCCGCCGGACATGTGCTGTTCCGCCTGACATATTACGACGCGGACGGCGCGCAATTGTCGCTGGCGGGACACGGTACGGACACGTTTTTCGCGGGGGATGGTGTTTCGGAGGGATGGCTGCGGGTGGCGTTTTTGGTGGATACCCCCCACTGGGATGCGCCGCCGTATCCCGCGAACGCCCGCGCCGCGAAAATCACCGTCAGCGTGTCGCTCGACAATTCCCCCGGCACGCTGTGGGTGGATGATATTTCGCTGGTGACGCTCTCGGAGGCGGAGTTCGAGCGGCTCGACCCGGCGAATCGGTTTGTGCCCTCCGCGCTCGCGTCTGCCGGTGCGCCGCCCGACCTCCCCGCGCCGCCGTCCGGCTGGGGCGCGTCGGTGGCGCAGGATGCCACGGGGGCATGGTGGCTCGTCGGCGCGGACGGGTCGGCGTTTTGGGCGACGGGGGTGAACACCTCCGCCAACGAAAAACTGCTCGCCGCCGTGGGGCTGTCGGCGGAGACGTACCGCAAAACCGCGCAGGCGATGGCGCACAGCGCGTTGAATTTCAATGCCAATTGGCGCGCTCCCGCCGCCGACGGTTTTTCGCCCGCCGAAAATTATATCCAATGGCTCAATTTTTCCACCGAAACGGATATTTCCGCGCCGGAGGATGAATGGGTGATGAAAGACCGCGACGGCAATCTGCTGGGCGATTATCCCCATTATTTTCCCGATGTTTTCAGCGTGGTGTGGCAGGAAAATGCACAAAACGAAGCGAAAAAACTACTGGAACATGACGGCGAAGCGTTGACGAATCCGCGCGTTTTGGGCTATTGGACGGATAACGAATGGGCGTATGGCGATTTGTACGATTTTCTGTGGGGCGATACGGCGCAATTGGCGTTCGCCGATTGGTTGCAGGGGAAAAACGATTTGCCCTCGGTGGATGCGCGTTTCGCCGCTGCCGGAAGCGCCATCAATTTGGATGTGCCGCCCGGTTTTGAGCACCCCGCGCCGTACCGCACCATCGAAAACCTGAACCGGGCGTGGTCGTCGCCGTATCACACCTACCGCTATCAATCGTTCCGCGATGTTTTCGGTGCGGACAAACCCTATCTGCGCGGATATGATGACCCGGTGAAAGCGGATATATTTGCTTTTGAGCGGGTCATCTATAAAATTTACGTGGACACCATCGTGGACAACATCCGACGGGTGGAAGATGATTTCATCGCCCGTACGGGGCAGGGGATGCGCCACCTGATTTTCAGCAACCGCTTCGACGTGGAACGCCCTGCCGCGCTCGATGCGCTGCGCCGCAATATGGACATCTTCAGCCGCTTCGATGTGATTGCGCTCAACTGGTATCCCGATTTCAACCGGAGCCGCACCTTTCAGCCCCGCGCATGGATGGAAATGGTGCAGGCGACATTCTTCGCCCCCACCCAACGCCCGCTCTACATTGCCGAATTCGGGCTGGCGGCAGAAGATGCCGCTGTGCCGGTGATGCGCTGGCGACCCAAAACGGTGGCGCGTCAATATCAGCGGGGAAGGGCGTATGCCAATCTGGTATCAACTTGGGCGAATCTGCCGTATGTCATCGGCGCGAATTGGTATCAATGGGCGAACGGGTACGGCGACGCCGGCGACGACCCTCGCAACAGCGGGCTGGTGGATGACGCGGGTAATTTTTATGTCCCTCTGACCGATGTTATGCGTTCAGTGAACGGGCAGGTGAACCGGCTCGCCCGTTCCGGCGCATTTTCGTCGGATGATATTGATTGGGGCGCGGTGGAGATTGATTTGTGTGAAAGTGCGCCGGGGAACGAGTGAGAAATTGCCGACCGCTGAAAGCTGAAAGCTGAAAACAAAACGGAGAACACGGGGATGATTGCACTTTTTTGGTTGAGCGTCACGCTCATCATTTACACCTATCTTGGATATCCGGCGGTGCTGGCGGCGCTGGCGAAACTTTTCGGGCGCAAGCCGATGCGCCTGCCCATCACCCCCCCGGTGACGCTGCTGATTGCGGCGTACAATGAGGAAGCCGTCATCGCCAAAAAGCTGGAAAACAGCCTCGCGCTCGATTATCCCCGCGACAAACTGCAAATTTTGGTCGCCGCCGATGGCTCGGATGACCGCACGCCCGATATTGTGCGCCAATTTGCGGCGCAGGGGGTGGAACTCAGCTTCTCCCCCCCGCGACGGGGGAAAATGGCGGCGATTAATCGCGCCATCCCGCTTGCGCGGGGTGAGATTATCGTCTTTTCCGATGCCAACAATATGTATGCCGAAAATGCGCTGCGGGAACTGGTTTCCCCCTTCGGGGACCCGACGGTGGGGGCGGTGACGGGGGCGAAGGTGATTGCCAAAGGGGATGGCGCATTGGGGGAATCGGAGGGGCTGTACTGGAAATATGAGTCGTTCATCAAGCGGAAAGAGACGGACATCGGCACGTCCATCGGTGCGCCGGGGGAAATTCTGGCGATGCGCCGGGAACTGTTTGAATCGCCGCCCGATGCCATCATCAACGATGATTTTTTCATGGCGATGCGTCTTTTGCGGCGCGGATACCGCATTGTTTACAACCCGCGCGCCCGCTCGGTGGAACGGGTGTCGGCAACGGCGGGGGACGAGATGGCGCGGCGAGCGAGAATTGTCGCCGGGCGGTATCAGACGCTGGCGCTGGCGCCGCAGTTGTTGCCGTGGGGAAATCCGCTGGCGGTGTGGCAGGTGGTTTCGCATAAATATTTGCGCCCGCTGGTGCCGTTGGCGATGGTTGCCGCGTTGGGGTCGAATCTGTGGGTGGTGCTGCGCGGCTTCAGTTGGCTGTGGGGGATGGCGTTGGCAAAACAGATGACGTTTTACCTGTTGGCGGCGGTGGGCATACGGCGGCAATCGGCGGGGGGGAAGGTGGGGAAACTGCTCTATCTGCCCACCTTTTTGGTGAACAGCAACCTTGCCGCGCTGATGGGGCTGTGGCGATTTTTGTCCGGCGGGCAATCGACGCGCTGGCAGCGGGTCAATCGGCGCGAATAAAAGAGAGATTGGTTGATTGGAGAGTGGAGATTTTTTCGCCAATCTCCAATCTCCATCAACCAATCTCCAATCCACCGGTTTTACGCCACCACTTCCCCTTCGACCACCGGAATATCCACATGGAAGGTCAGCCCGTCGCCGTTGGCGTCCACGCGGATGGTGTCGCCGTCCATAAACGCGCCGGAGAGAATCTTCATCGCCAGCGGGTCTTGCAGATAGCGCTGGATGGCGCGTTTCAGCGGACGCGCGCCGAAGGTCGGGTCGAAGCCGACTTCTGCCAGGAAGTTTTTCGCAGCATCGGTCAGTTCCAGCGTGATAT
>JAJRSQ010000097.1 GCA_024278725.1 Chloroflexota bacterium | reverse complement strand
GGTCATCCCGAATGAAATATTTTTCCGAAAAATAACTGTCCTGCGGCTGCCCCGACGGGAAATTGTAATTGTTCACCCCCATCAGGTACACCCGGTCCCATTCCAGCCCTTTGGCGCGGTGCATCGTGGCGATAGTCACTTTACCGGGCGGCGGCTCGAAACCCAGGTCTTCATCCTCAAAGCCGATGAATTTGCGCTGGTTTTTGGCAATCAGTTTCAATTCCTCCACAAATTGCGGCAAACGCCATGCCGGGTTTTCGCGGGCGAATTGGCGCAGCACCAGCGCGAATTTGTGGGTCAGCGCCAAATCAGCGGGCTGGTCGAAGACATCCTGCCCCAAACGGATGACCAGTTGGTCAATGGGCAGAATGGCGGCGGCGTGCCACACTCGCACCAATTCCCGAAACTCGGAAAGCAGGGCGTGCGCCTCCGTATCGGCGAGCATTTCCTCATTATCGTCGAGCCAATCTTCCCCCACGCGCGGGCTGAGCAGGCGTTCCGGGTGCGGCAAAACGCGCAGCGCCGCGTCCACCCGTTCCAGCAACGGGCGCAGGTCGTCAACGTGCCACACATCCCGCTTCCACACCCGAAAGAGAGTCGCCAGTTGTTTGGCGTCGGTGGGGCGCGCCAAATGCTGCAAAATATTCGCCAGCACCCCGGCGGTGCTGCGGGTGGAGCTTGAGCTATTGAGCAATTCCACGAAGGGAACATCCGCTTGGCGCAGCGCAGTTGCCACATCATGCCCTTTGTTGTTGCGGGCAACCAAAATGGCGACGGTGCGATTCGGGTACAGCGCCAACCACCGTTTCACCGAAAGGACAACCGCCTCCAATTCTTTTTGGGGGGAGAATTTATTTTCGGGGAAGTAGATTTCTCCCGGTTTATCGGGGGGATTGGGTTGCGGGTCGCCGGGGGGCGTGGGAATGATGAACGGCTCACTCAACGCATCCCGCGCGGCAACGGTGGGATGTTCGGTGTTCGTCCATGCGATGAGCCGATTTGCCAGCGCGATGATACTCTTGCTGGAGCGTCCCGACTCCGGCATGGGGATGTCGCGCACGGCGGCTTCCGCCAGAAAATTCCGCAGATTTTCCGGGCGGGCGGTGGTAAAGGTTTCGTAAATCGCCTGATTCGGGTCGCCAACGCGCACCCAATTGCCGCCGGGTCCCGCCAGCGCGCGCAAAATCCGTTCCTGCAACATCGAACTGTCCTGCGCTTCATCTTCCAGAATGTAGAGCCAGCGATGGCGCAATCGTTTCAGAAAATCGGGGTCGAGGTCAATCGCCAGCGATGCCAGCCGGATGAGGTCGTCAAAATCCACCCCGGTGCGCGCCAATCGCGCCTGATATTCACGGTAAATGTCCACCCCAAGTTTGGCGAGCGGCACATACCCTTCATACTGCCGGTAAAATTCCGCCAGCGCCACCGGCGTGAGCTGGTGGTCTTTGGCGCGTTTGATGAAACGGGCGGCAATATCTTTCACCAAACGCGGCAACTGCCCCCGCCGCAATTTATGCACCGCCGCCTCATTCAAATGCGCGGCGAGATAATCTTCCACCAGTGTGCTGTGGCGCGCCAGCCAGCCTTCCACCACCTCCGAAAGAATCGCATCGGCGGAACGTTCATCCACAATGTCGAAATCAATATCCAGCCCCACCAGCGAGGGACGCTCGCGGACAATTTCATACGCCAGCGAGTGGAGGGTGGAAACGCGATACCCGAAGCCCGCCAGCAACCCGCGCTCGCGCACGAAGCCGTCAATTCGCCGCCGAAAATTGTCCACCGCCGCGTTGACCAGCGTCACAATCAGCACCTCCTGGTCGTCCGCCACGCGGGGAATCAATTCCGAAGCGAGATACGACAAAATGTGCGTTTTGCCGCTCCCCGGCACCGCCGACACGCCCAAAAAGCCGCCGGTGTCCACATATTCCAGAATCTTCTGCTGGGAGGGTCGCGGTTGAAAGGGTGGTTTCGGTTGTTCGGTCATCTTTCCTCGGCAAATGTATGGGGGCTTACTTTCAGCGATTGGTTTCCGTGATATGCTGGTCAATGGAAACGGTGATAGCACAATTTTACCACAAAATACGGGAAGGGGGTGCATCACATCGTTTCTTTTTGCAAATCCCACTAATTTTTAACCCGAAAAACAAAGAACAGGAGAAAAATGATGAAACAAAAATTTAGTTATGTATTCGGTTTGATTGCCATTTTAAGTCTACTGGTCACGCCGTTGGCGTTGGCGCAGGGACCCGCCTTCGACGCCACCGCCGCCGAGGAAGAAGGATACTGGTATTCCCGCTACAATTTGGGCAGTCTGGTCATGCGTTCCGGCTTGGGCGAAACCTTTATGCCCGAAATGGATATGATCATGCAAATGGTCAAAATGGTGGACGCCAACCCCGATGACGGCGACACCGCCGTTCCCCCCACCAATGCCGCCCTGCTGAAATCAGTGTACGCCAGCGGCGACCCGCACTTCATCACCCAATTCAATCCCGATGATTACGGAACCCAACGGTGGGACCCCGCCAGCTTCGATACCACCGTCACCACCCGCGCGCTGGGCTGGACGATTATGAAGGAATCGGAATGGGCGAAACAATTCCATGTCGATAATCATTTCGGCACCATCAACGACAACTTCGGCGCACAGCAGCGTTTCGGCGGCATGGTGCTGAACGCGGAATCGAAAATGCAACTGCAATACGCCGTGCAAATGCTCAAAACCGATGGCGGCTTGTACGCCAACAGCGACGGCACGGTCGATTACGGTGGCAACTGGATTTTGCTCTCCGGCTTCAGCAACGTCGGTTCGCTGGCGATGATGGATGCCGTGCCGAACAGCGCCACCAACCGCTACCGCGACGACAACGCCTCGATGATGTTCCTCAACGCGGCGGATATGCTGTTCACCGCGCTGGCAGACCGCACCCCCGCCGATGTGGATGAAACCTCGCTGGCGATTCAAGGGCTGACGTGGTTCGCCGCGCACGCCGTCAACGCCGACAACCAAGCCGCCGCCATCGCCAAAATTTCCACCTTCGGCGATATGCTCGCCGGGGGAACATACACCACCGCCACCGACCAAGCCGCCGCCATTCGTGGGCTGATAGAAGCATACCGCGTCAGTGGCGACAGCAAATATCTCGACGCCGCAGCGAGCAATTTCAGCGCCCTTTCCGGCAGTTACGACGCCGCCAACGGCGTTTTCACCAGCCAGAGCAACTACACCATCGACAATATCGCCGTCCTCTTCGGCGCGCTGAACACGCTGAAAATCCACGCGGGCAACAGCGTTGACCAAGCCACCGTGCAAAACATCTTCGCCGGTTTTTATGAAAGCGCGGTCAACAAAAGCGGTCTGCAAATGGCAGCGCCGCCCATCCCCATTGCCAAAGGGAAATTCGAGCAGAACGAGCCGGAAATTTTCTACAGCTACCCCGGCATGCCCGCCCCGCCGATGGCAGGGGGAGACTTCGGTGTCGCGCCGGTCTTCGCCACTGAAATCGCTTTTGACGGCAGCAATTGGAGCGTGACCAACGCCCGCTTCGACGCCGCCGGCGCCATGCACGCCTCCAACGAATTCATCTGGTTCCACAATGATGAAGTGAACGGCTTCCCGGAAGTTACGCCGAAAACCGCCTCAATGAGTGGGGACAGCACCGCGACGATGAGCAATGACGCCGCCGCAACCACCACCGACGCTCCGGCAATGTTGCCCGTCACCGGCGACGACGCCCAACCCACCAACCGGAGCCTGCTGCTGATTATCGGCGGACTGGTCTTCATCGGCGGCAGCATGCTGGTGCGGCAGCGCATCGGGTCGAAAGGGTAGTCCGATGGCACATCCCACTCACCCGCGCCGGCGACGCACAGCAACGTTGTGGCTCACGGTGATGGTGATTGGGTTGAGCGTAATTTTAGCCGGGTGTGGCGGAAGTTCCGTTTCCGTCACCCCGGCGGCACAAGTGGCGGCAACGGCAACCGACATCCCCGCGACGGCAACCCCCGTCCCGCCCACTGACACGCCCAGCCCGCCCACCGACACCCTCGTCCCCGCTCCCACCGATGCACCATCTCCCACCGGCACGCCCACCGCAACACCGGCAACCGCCGACGCACCCGGCTTCGCCGCGGACATCCAGCCGATTTTCACCGGAAGCTGCGTGAAGTGTCACAGCGGAGACAACGCCCCGCGCGGATTGCAACTCAATTCGTATGCGGGGGTCATCGCCGGGGGGACATATCGCCCGGTGATTGTGCCCGGCAACGCCGCCGAGAGCGAACTCGTCAAGCGCATCAAAGGGGAAGCCATCCCCCGCATGCCCTTCGACGGTCCGCCGTTTTTGTCGGAAAATGAAATCGCGCTGATTATCGCCTGGATTGAAGCCGGCGCACCGGATAATTAACCCGTAGAGGCACGATGCATCGTGCCTCTACAATTTTTCACTCCAAAACACCACCATTTCCCACCAATCCCCATCATCCGGCACGCGGAAAACATGCGTCTCCCCCCGCGCGTCCGACGCGCCCAGCCCCCGCGCCGGCGCGGAAACCCCCGCCTGCGCCGCCAGCCACATCGCCACCGCCGATTCCCGCCGCCGGGTGGCGCGCAGAATCAGCACCCGGTCAATCTCCGCCGCAGGGTCATCCAGCAAAAAATCAATGTGCCAGCGCAGGGTTTTCTTTTTTGGGATGAGGTTCCCTTCCCCCAAACCCGCCGCTGCGAATGCCGCCGCCAATTCGGGGCGCAAACGGTGGGGAGCGCCGAAAGCGCGGCTCGCGTGCCGCATCACCCGCCGAGGGAGTGACGCCGCGCCGCGCATCCCCATCGCCGAGCCGATATACACGTATTTCCCCGCCGACACAGCGACCGGACGCCCGCCGTTGAATCGCCCGAAAACCACCGTCAGCGGACGCGCGACGGCAATCCGCAGCAAGTATGTGCCGCACGGGACATCTTCGCCAATAATTGTGATGGGAGAAAAAGGTTTCGCGTTCAAGGTTTCAGGTTTGGTGTTTCAGGTTGCGTGTCGTCAATCTCACTTTCTCACTCGCTCACTTTCTCACTTTCCCCGCTCAACCGGCGGAGCATGCGGTGCAGCGCCAACAACAACCGACCGCGCTGTTCGTAGCCGCGCTCGTTGATTTCCGCATTGACGATAGTGATGTGTTTTTTGCAGCGCCGCGTCAAACCGAGCACCAGCCGCCGCAAACGGTCATTCTGCGCCGAG
>JAJRSQ010000096.1 GCA_024278725.1 Chloroflexota bacterium | reverse complement strand
GGCAACACCGCTGTTACCGGACCTGTTAAGTTGGGATTGTAGCCTGTGGTCGCAGAATGCGCCATCACTTCTTTTTCGTCACTATCGGCGCCATTGTCCTTGCCGCCGTGTATATAGGCGTGGGGGTCGGCATCGAAAGTGTCGGCGCAATGCTGCGAGCAAAAATAATACGTGTTGTCATCTATTTGGCGGGTGGCGGCGGCGTTCGCCGGGTCTATTTCCATCCCGCAGACTAAATCTTTTACCATTGTTGCCTCCTTTTGGCTCATGCCAAACACAATTTATTTCAATCTTGATTGAAATTATACGCCCGTTTCGGTTATGCGGATAGGGCAAAAATACGCAAAGAAAAACAGGCAATTCGGCGGGGGGAACCCGTCCAAATTGCCTATATTCGAGGTTTTTTCATCACCATTTGCAATACTCACAGATTTCTCCTCAAACCAAAGTTCAAGGCTCATAGCTCAAGCCGAGTTAAGTCGGCTTCGGCTGCTAGCCCGGAAATGAATTTCCGGGGTAAAAATATGTGCCCAATATTATGCTATGCTTGTTAAAACTATCACCGGAGTCCGATAATTATTATAGCACGGTTTCTTGATTTTCCTAACCATGCCGAAAAAAATCAGCCGCGAAAACGCATGGATGGTCGTTTGTGCCATCCATGTTTTTCGTGGCTGAAAAAGTGAAACGGTGAAGATTCGTCCGGTTCAGAGGAGGAGCGATTTAACCCGCTCGATGTTCATCGCAAAGCCCAGCAACACCTCATCGCCAATGACGATGGTCGGGGTGGCGAAGCGCCCCACTGTTTTGGTCAGTTCTTCCATATATTTTTCATCGGTCGTCACATCCCGCTCTTCAAAGGGGATGTCATTTTCGGCAAAGAAACTCTTTGCCGCACGGCAATCGCTTCACGTGGGTTGGGTGTACAAAATAACCTTTGCGTCTTTTTTGCCGAAGAGTTTACGCCACATTCCTTTTCACCATCCATATGCCTAACCCGGCTGCCACCACCAACCCAATGATGATAGTGGTCAGTTGTCCGGTGGTTGTTCCGCGTTCCAAATCCATCGGTTCATTTGACGGCTCCGGTGGGGCGGCTTGCTCGGCGGAGGCATCGGCGGTCGCGCTGATGCCCAACTCGGCGGTCAGCACTTCCCCTTCACCACTGGTCGCGCGAACTTGATACGTCCCCGCCGGAATGTCTGCCGGAAGGGTGAAGTCCTGATGAAAATCCTCATCATCGCCCACGGTCACATCGCCCAATTCGGCTTGGAAGCTCAGCCCCTCAACGGTGATGGCAAAAACCTCGCCGGCTTCCACCCCTTCACCTTTGACGGTAATTTCATCCCCCGGGGCGGCGGTGGCGGGAACCACCGTCAACTCCGCGCCGCCATGCGCCCAAGCCGTAGTGCCGCTTGTTCCCCATAACAATATACCCAAAATGCCGATTAAAGCAAATAAAAACGGAAAGTGGTTTCGTTTATTCATGGTATTCCTCCAAAGATTGATTTGGGATTGGTACAGTGCTGTAAACCATCCGCCCCAGAAGAAGCACGCCGGTTGAAAGCGCGACGGTGCTGAATATCGCCAGGGCGATGTTCCACAGCGTGATTTGACTGTCCAGCAGGGCGCTGCCACTCGTCCACAGTTCCCCCGCCGCCAACGTTGTTATCGCCAACAGAAAAATGAAGGTCATCGTTACGCGATTCATTGGTCTACTCCTATTCCATCAAATGGGGTGCGGGCTGGCTGACTCCGGCGACAATCCCCAAAACTATCAGCGCCAGCAAGATGATTCCCCCAACGATGATGATCCATTTCCGTTTGCGCGGCGAAAGCCATTCGCTGCGGTCAACAAAGGGAACCAGCGCCAGCAGGATGAAGACGAGGGCGCTGCCGCCCAGCAACCCCTGAATGCCAAACAAGTCTTCCATCGGGTAGAAGGGCAGGAACATCCAGAGCGGTTTGGTGACTTCTTCGCCGGGGACGCCCGCTTGCCCCAACACCGCCGGGAACAACAGCGCCAACCCACCGGCGACGGCGAACAACAGCAAGCCGTACCCAATCATCCGCTGAATGTGCTCGGAGAAGCGCGCGCTCCCCTGATTTTTGGTCGGAGGTCCTGATGTTGCCTCCGGGGTGGCTTTGGGTGAAATGCCCAGTTGTTTTATCAAATAAATGTGGGTGATAATCAACAGGACGAATGCCGCGGGCAGCAAGGTGAGGTGTCCGATGTACAGGCGGGTCAGAATGGGTACGCTGAGCGTGAATTGCTGGGTGAACCACACGCCCCACAGCCCCAACAGCTCGCCGATTTCCTGATTGTGCGCCAGCGCTTCGACGGCTTCCTGGTCCCATTTCAGAACCGTGCCGGTGAAAACAAAGCCCATCGTCACCCCCAGCAAGCCCAAGCCAACCAGCCAGTTCGCTTCACGCGGGCGTTTGTAGCTACCGGTGACGAAAACCCGTATCAGGTGCAACAGGATGGTGATGAAAACCAGATTCGCCGTCCAGAAGTGAACGCTGCGGATGAAATCTCCAAACGGCGCTTGGGTGATGATGTAGATGACGCTGTTATGCGCGTTTGCGGGGTCGGGGTTGTAGAATTGCGCCATCAGCACGCCGGTGACGGCGAGGATGATGAACCCGAAAAGGGTAATGCCACCCAATACATACGGTAGCGTGTTGGCATGTTCCGGAACCGGATACGAAATGCCCTCCAGTCCCAACCTTTCATCTATTACTTTCCAAAAACTATTTTGTCCCGTGGATTTCGGCTTCAATTGCGTAGCCATAGAATCCTCCTTTGATATAAAGTTGTTCTATAAAGGTATGATACGCCTCTCGGCGGTAAAGTATCAGCGCAATATTGCTTGCTTCCCCCCACGCAAATTGACCTATTGTTTTTTAGACAACCGTCCCGACGTTTTCGGGGCAATTGTCCCGGTTGTCACAAGGTATGACAATTGCGAAAAATTCTGTATAATATGGATACGGCATCGTAAAATGACATAGCCGCACCATTGCGGGAAAGGCTGCGTGATGAACATGGAACAGAGCGAACATCTCCGGCGATTGAAAGAAACGTATATCCGCCGATTGCACATTCTGGAACAACAGGCGGCGACATTCGGCGTTTCCACACCGCCCCATATTCTGATGGAGATTGAAGACCTCAAGGGAAAAATCAGCGACATTGATGCTCCACCGACACCATCGAAACCGCCCGAAGCCGAACCGGCAGTGCCGTTCGTCACCAAAATTCTGTTCCTCGCCGCCGACCCCACCGACGCGGCACGCTTGCGGCTGGGGGAAGAAGTGCGTTCCATCCGGGAAAAATTGCAACTGGCAAAACTGCGGGAGCGATTCGATTTGCAGCAACGGATGTCGGTCAGACCCGCCGATGTCAGTCAGGCGTTGCTGGATGTGCAACCGAACATCGTTCACTTTTCCGGGCACGGGGAGGAAAACGGCGCACTCTGTTTTGAAAACCTGACCGGGCGCGTCCAGCCCGTTGAACCGCGCGCGCTCGCCGCACTTTTTGCGCAATTCGCCGACCAAGTGCAGTGCGTGCTGTTAAACGCCTGCTTTTCCAAAAAACAAGCCGCCGCCATCGCCAAACATATTGATTACGTGATTGGCATGAAACGCGCCATCGGCGACGGCGCGGCGATTGCTTTTTCGGTGGGGTTTTATCAGGCAATTGGCGCCGGGCGCGGCATCGAAGAGGCATTCAATCTTGGGTGCGTGCAAATCCGATTGCAGGGCATTGACGAGCATCTCACGCCGGTGCTGGTGCGGAAAAAACAACTCTGACCCCGCCAGGGCTGTTGCAAAGTCGCTTGACAAACAATACTTTGCGCAGGAAATGTAGGGGCACGCTGCAGCGTGCCCCTACAACGCCACCGATTTTCGTTAAAACCGGAAGAAAATGCGTAAGAGCGGCTCGCAAATCGCCCCT
>JAJRSQ010000095.1 GCA_024278725.1 Chloroflexota bacterium | reverse complement strand
TGGCGCGCGCCATCACCGGCAAAGACACGCTGCAGTGGACGCTATCGGCGTGGCTGGCGCTGGCGGTATTGCTCGATATTTTCATGGCGGGGCGCAGCAGCGGGCAAATTTTACTGGCGATTGTACCGCTGGCGCTACTGGCAGGCATCCAAATTGAAGCCACATGGCACGCATGGCGCACCGGCGCGAAGCCGGAAAGTGACGGCGTTTTGGTCGGCATCGGGCTGGTAGTGAGCGCCTTCGTGTACATCAGCGGGATGAGCTGGTCGCTCTGCACGTCGGCGCAAGCCGGGTGCGACACCTCGTGGATATTGCCGGCGGCGGGCATTCTGCTCATCTTCGGGCTGGCATTTCTGTTCGGCATTTGGTACGGGCGCGAAACCGCCTTCCGCGGTTTGGCGGCGCTGGCGCTGATTGTCTTCAGCGTGCTGTCCGTCGGATTTTCATGGCGATTGAATTTCGGCAAATTGTACGATTTGCCCTTCGAGCCGGTGCAAATTCTGCCCGCCTCCTCCCGTCTGCCCGATTTGCTGAACGACCTCGAAAAAGAATCAATGCACCGGGTGGGCGACCCGCGCGAAATTGACATCGCCGTGGTGGACGTTGACACCCCTCAACTGCGCTGGGTTCTGCGCGATTTTCCGGCAGCGCAATTCGTCCCCGATTTCGCCACCGCCGGCGACACGTCCATCGTGCTGGCGCGTCCCCCGGCGGGTGAACCGGCGGGAAACTATCTCGGCGAAGAATTCGCGCTGGTCTCTTTTTGGTCGCCCGCAAAATTGCAGGGCAAAGACTGGCTGCGCTGGTACATCACTCGTCACCTGCCGAAACACAATCCGGGACATGACCAGATTGTATTGTGGGTGCGGAACGGGTAAATTGGTTATCGGAGCTTGGATATTTTTCAACCCGGTAATGTTGGACTTTGAACTTGAAACCGAAATTAAGAACTCGGAATAAACCTATGACTGTGACCCCAAAAACATCCTAAAAATCCTTTCTGGAAAAACCCCTGTTTGAAACCATCACCATCAATTGGGAACTGGTTTTTTACGCCGTGATTTTCATTTTGGCAATCATCTCCCGATTTTACATTTTGGGCAACCGGGTGATGAGCCACGATGAAAGTTTGCACGCGCTGTTTTCATTCAAATTGTACAACGGCGAAGGGTACATCCACGACCCGCTGATGCACGGACCGCTGCAATTTCACCTCGTGGCGTTATCGTACCTGCTGTTTGGGGTGAGCGATTTTGCCGCCCGCATTCCGGTTGCCGTCTTCGGCGTGGCAATGGTAATGCTCCCGCTCGCATTTCGGCAGTGGATGGGCAAAACCGGTGCGGCAGTGACCAGTTTCGGGCTGCTCATCTCGCCGTTGGTGCTGTATTATTCGCGCTACATCCGCAACGAAAGTTACAGCGTCTTTTTCACCGCGCTGATGGCGCTGGCGCTCTTCCAGTTTTTGCGCACCCGGCAACAACGCTGGCTGTATGTGGAAGCCATCACCATTGCGCTGTACATGTCCGCCAAAGAAATCGCGTACATCAACGGATTCATCGGCGTGGTTTTCATTTTGGGCGCATTGCTGTGGGAAAATCTTTCCCCAAAACGCTTCCGGCAGGTATTCTATGGGCTTTTGGGGATAACCATTGCCGGATTTGTCGCCGCCATCTTTTTAAACCGGCTGCCCGCCCCGGAAACGGGCATCGAGTGGCAAAAAGTGGGCAGTCTGCTGTTGATGCTGTTCGGCATTTTGGCAGGCATGCTCACCATCGCCGCCAACGCCAACCGCACCCGAAAACCCGTCACATCCGCGTTGCGCACCTTCACCGACCGCCGCACCGCGCTCAACCTGCTGGCGGGACCGGTCATCGCCGCGGTGGTGATTTTCTTCACCCTGCATACCACCTTTTTCACCAACCCAAAGGGTTTCATCACCGGCACGGTGGGCGCAATCACCTACTGGCTCACCCAGCAGGGCGTGGAGCGCGGCGGGCAACCGGGCTACTATTATCTCGTCGTCACGCCGATGTACGAATTTCTGCCCCTGCTGATTGGGCTGGTCGGCGGCATCTGGCTGATGCTGAAAAAATCGGTTTCGTTCGGTGACGCCGACGTCGCCGACAAGCCGCCCGCCGCCAAACGCAAACACGCGCCCGCGCCCACCGCGCCCTTCCCCTCCGATGGCGGCACGTTTGTGGCATACCTCATCTTTTGGGCAATCGGCAGTTTCGTCATTTACAGTTGGGCGGGCGAGAAAATGCCGTGGCTCGCCGTGCATATTGTGCTGCCGTTCATCTTTTTGACGGGCTATGTGAGCGAAGTCATCCTCCGCAAATTCGACTGGCAAACGCTCAAAACAGGCGCGGGAATGCTGTTCATGGTGCTGACTCCCCTGCTCGGCGCGGTGATACTGGTAGCGCTCACCAGCAAGCCCTTCCGGGGGCAAAGCGCGGGCGATTTGCAAGCTACCATGCGCTTCATCATCGCGTTGGTGGTGGCGCTGCTCATTGCGGCTGATTTGTGGCTTTTGTCGAAAAAACTCTCCGGGCGCATCAAACCGATGCTCTATCTGGTGCTGTTCGCCGTGTTGAGCGTGCTGACCATTCGCTTCGCCATCATGTCATCCTACATTAATTACGATTACGTGAACGAGTTTCTGGTGTACGCGCACGCCGCCCCCGACGTGAAATGGGTCATCAATGAAATTGACGATATTTCGCGGCGCACGGTGGGCGACAAACAAATTAAAGTAGCGTATGGCGGCGTCATCTGGCCCCTGGAATGGTACATGCGCGATTACCCCAACCGCGCGTTTTTCGGGGCGAACCCCACCCGCGACGCCATCAACGACGCGGCGGTGGTCATCATCTCCCCGGACGACCAAGTGAAGCTGGAAGATGTGACCCCCTATCTGGGCAACGATTACGAGCGTTTCGACTATCGGCAGGTGTGGTGGCCCCTTGAAAATTACAAAGGGCAATCGCTGAAGCGCATCTGGAACGATTTCATCGCGCCCGATTTACCCGCCACCCCCGTGCAGGGGCAATCGCAGGAGGAAGCCGACCGGCTGGCAATCGAGGCGATTCCCAAAAATCGGCAATGGCTGTGGGACGTGCTTTTCTATCGCAAAATTGATGACCACACTTTCAAAGATTGGCCCTTCCGCACCCAAATGTACATGTTTGTGAGAAAAGACATCGTCACAAAATTATGGAACTACCAATCCGGAACCGCTGCCGCCGTTGCGCCGCCGGTTGACCCCTATGCCGATGTGCGCCGCGAAATTCCCGCCGAGCAGGTGTGGGGCAGCACCGGCGGGGGCGAGGGGCAATTCATCAACCCCCGCGCGATGGCATTTTCGCCGCAGGGGCAGCTCTACGTCGCCGACAGCGGCAATCATCGCGTTCAGATTTTCGACCAAAACGGCACTTTCCTGAAATCGTGGTCAATCCCGGCGGGCAACGCGCCCGGTCAGGTCGGCGACGAAATGTGGGGCATCGCCGTGAGCGCAGATGGCAAAGTGTATATTTCCGACACATGGAATCACCGCGTGGAAATCTTCGATGAAGACGGCAATTTCCTGAGCGAATTCGGCTCATTCGCCGACACGCAGGGCGACGCGGCTGCCTTCCCCGGCACGTTTTGGGGTCCGCGCGACATCGTCATCAATGCCAACGGAGATGTCTTTGTCACCGATACGGGCAACAAACGGATTGAAAAATTCTCGGCGGACGGGAAATTCCTGGGCGCGTGGGGCGGCGGGGGCGTCACCCCCGGTCGATTTGAAGAACCCACCGGGCTGGCAATTGACGCCGATGGCAACCTGTACATCGCCGACACATGGAATCAACGGGTGCAGGTGCTTGACCCGACGATGAAGCCGATGACGCAGTGGGATGTCGTCGGCTGGGATACTCAAAACGTGCTCAATAAACCGTTCATCGCCGTGGACAGCCAAAAACGGGTTTACATCAGCGACCCCGAAAATTATCGCATCATCGTTTACAGCAACACCGGCGAAATTCTATCCACATTTGGACAATACGGGCAGGATGTGCAATCCTTCCAACTGCCGCTGGATGTGGCAATCGCCCCGGATGACAGCCTGTTCGTGCTGGATTCCGGCAACAACCGGGTGATGAAATTTACGGCGGGCACGTTAAAATAGGTTTCAAGTTTCAGGTTTACACAATACGGAATACCCATGACAAATGACGAACACCCAATGACCGAAATACACTTTTGCTACCGCCACCCCACGGTGGAAACCAACCTGCGCTGCAAAAAGTGCGGGCGATACATTTGCAGCAAATGCGCCCGTCGCACCCCAACGGGATACATCTGCCCGGACTGTCTGCGCGAGCAGGAAGACCGTTTTTATACCGGCACCAACACCGATTACATCATCGCGGCGGTGATTGCCCTACCCCTTTCGCTGGTGACGGGGGGCGTGTTCACCTTTCTCATCGGCGGGTTCGGCTGGTTCGCATGGCTCATCGCCTTCTTCCTGTCGCCCATCGTGGCGGGCTTCATCGCCGAGGTGGTGCGCCGCGCGGTGAATCGCCGCCGCTCGCGGTATCTGGCGCACACCGTCGCCGGGTCGCTGGTGCTGGGGGTCGCCCCGTTTCTGATATTGATGCTGCTGGCCGGCAACTTCTTCGGACTCATTGTGCCCGGCATTCTGCTCTTTCTGGGAACGGGAACTATCATGGCGCGGCTGAGATAACAGCCTCACTCATCACT
>JAJRSQ010000009.1 GCA_024278725.1 Chloroflexota bacterium | reverse complement strand
GATGGCGCAAGCCGCCGAGCGCCAAGCGCAACTGACCAAACCCGCCGGAAGTTTGGGCTTGCTGGAAGAAGTTTCCATTCGGGTAGCGGGTATCACCGGCGAACTCGACCCCCCGCTCGACAAAAAACACGTGGTGGTGATGGCGGGCGACCACGGGGTGACCGCCGAGGGCGTCAGCGCCTTCCCCGCCGAAGTGACCCCGCAGATGGTGTACAACTTTCTGAACGGCGGCGCAGCCATCAATGCGCTGGCGCGACACGTCGGCGCAAAAGTTACGGTGGTCGATATGGGCATCGCTGCGCCCATTGAAAGTGACGCCCCCAACTTTCTCGCTCGAAAAATCGCTCCCGGCACGCAAAATATGGCGGTGGGCGCGGCAATGTCGCGGGCACAAGCGCGGCAAGCCGTTGAAACGGGGATTGCGGTGGTGGAACATCTGCGGGCAACCGACGGGCTGAATCTGCTCATCACCGGCGATATGGGCATCGGCAACACCACCCCTTCGGCAGCGATTGCCGCCACATTCACCGCCATTTCCCCGGCTGATGTGACCGGACGCGGCACAGGGATTGACGACGACGGCTTCCGGCGGAAAATCGCCGTGATTGAACGGGCGTTGGCGGCAAATCAACCCGACCCCGCCGACCCGCTCGGCGTGCTGGCAAAAGTGGGCGGTTTTGAAATCGGCGGCATTGCCGGGCTGATTCTGGGCGCTGCCGCACACCGCATCCCGGTCATTGTGGATGGCTTCATCTCCACCGCCGGGGCGCTCATCGCCGCGGGATTGTCGCCCGCCGCAAAAAACTATATGTTCAGCGGACACAACTCGGTGGAAGTCGGGCATCGCGCAATGCTGACGCATCTGGGGTTGACCCCGCTGCTCGATTTGCGTTTCCGACTGGGCGAAGGAACCGGCGCGGCATTGGCGGCATTTTTGGTTGAAGCGGCGGTGCGCGCCCTCAACGATATGGCAACTTTCGCCGAAGCCGCCGTTTCGGAGAAATCGGAATGAGCATCACCGTCATCGGCATTGGACCCGGCGCGGAAGCGCACATCACCCCCGCTGCGCACCGCGCCCTCAATCGCGCCGACATCATCATCGGCTATAAAACCTATTTGCGCCTGCTGAAAAACATCGCCCCCGATACCCCGCGCCGGGCAACCGGAATGCGGCAGGAAGTGCAGCGCGTCAATCAGGCGGTGGATTTTGCGCTCGCCGGGCAAAAAGTCGCGCTCGTCTCCGGCGGTGATGCCGGTGTGTACGGCATGGCGGGGCTGGTGTATGAAGTTTTGCGCCAACGCGGCGATGATGCGGTGGACGTGACGGTCATCCCCGGCATTTCCGCGCTGAATGCGGCGGCGGCGCTGTTGGGCGCACCGTTGATGACCGATTTCGCCGCTATCAGCCTGAGCGACCAACTGGTTCCCCGCGACGATATTTTGCGGCGGGTGGAAGCGGCAGTCGGCGCGGGTTTCATCCTGTGCCTGTACAATCCCAAAGGGAAACAGCGGGTGGAGCCTTTTGAACTGACCTGCGAAATTCTGGCGCGCCATCTGCCACCGGAAACCCCCGTTGGAGTGGTGCGCGCCGCCTATCGGGAAAAACAGACGGTGGAAATCATCACCCTGTCGGCATTGCCTGCCGCCGAGGTGAATATGGTCACCATCATCATCGTCGGCAACCGGCACACCTTCATCAGCAACGGGAAAATGGTCACCCCGCGCGGATATGCCGGAAAATACAGTTTGAGGGAGGGATAGCCAATGATAACCCAACACCCCATCGAAAAAGAAAGTTTCCGCATCATCCGCGCCGAGTTGGGCGAGCATAACCTTTCACCGGACGAATTGACCGTTGCCGTGCGGGTCATCCACGCTTCGGCGGATTTTGATTTTCTGCACCTGCTCCGATTTTCGCCCGGCGCGGTGGCGGCGGGCATTCGCGCCCTGCAACGGGGATGTGCCATCATCACCGATGTGCGCATGGTGGAAGTCGGTATCAGCCAAATGCTGCTGGGCAAACTCGGCGGGCGAAAAATTTGCGACATCGGCAATCCGGTGGTGGCGGAAATGGCGCGCGCCGCCGGCACAACTCGCGCCACCATCGCAATGCGCCACAATGCCGATAAAATTCACGGCGGCATTGTGGCAATTGGCAATGCGCCCACCGCCCTGCTGGAAGTGATTCGGCTGGTGCGGAAAGAAGGGGTGCGCCCCGCGCTGGTGGTCGGCGTGCCGGTGGGATTCGTCAATGCCGCCGAGTCGAAAGCGGCATTGCAAACGCTGGACGTGCCATACATCACCGTGACGGGCAGAAAAGGGGGGTCAACCGTCGCCGCCGCGATTATGAACGCGCTATTGCGGCTGACCCTCAATATTGAACAATGAGCAGGGCTGTTGCAAAGTCGCTTGACAAACAATACTTTGCGCAGGAAATGTAGGGGCACGCTGCAGCGTGCCCCTACAGCGCCACCGATTTTCGTTAAAACCGGAAGAAAGTGCGTAAGAGCGGCTCGCAAATCGCCCCTGCGGCGTGAAATCATGAAAAACAGCAACCTTAAAATTTACTTTGCAACAACCGTGGAACAATGAGCGAATTAATGGGCAATCGGGCGAAAAAAGTTCATAGTGATGCCGCTTGGCGCAAAGAAAATCTGCGCGAAGGGTACACCACCGGCGCGTGCGCCACCGCCACGACCACCGCCGCCGTGCGCGCGCTGGTTTCCGGCGAAACAATTTCGGCGGTGACGATTGACCTGCCTGTCCGCAAAAACGTCACTTTTCGGATGGCGCGCTGTGAGTTTGTGGCGCGTCATCGCGTCCGCTGCGGGGTCATCAAAGATGCGGGCGACGACCCCGACGTGACGCACGGGGCGGAAATTCAAGCCACCGCCGAGTGGCTCCCCGCGCCGGAAATCGTCATCACTGGCGGCGCGGGGGTGGGAACCGTCACCAAACCGGGCTTGCCCGTGCCGGTCGGCGAGCCTGCCATCAACCCCGTGCCCCGGCGAATGATTGAAGCCGCCGTCCGCGCCGAAGCGGGGCAGCAGTTGGCGACGCGGGGGGTGAAAATCACCATCACTGTGCCCCACGGCGAAAAAATCGCCGCCGAAACCTATAATCCCCGATTGGGCATTCTGGGCGGCATTTCCATTTTGGGAACCACCGGTATCGTCAAACCGTATTCCGTTTCGGCATACCGCGCCAGCATTTATGTGGAAATGAAAGTTGCGGTGGCAAACGGTGCGATGCACGTGGTTTTCACCACCGGCAACCGCAGCGAAACTTATGCGCGGGCGCAATATCCGCATTTGCCCGAAATGGCATTTTTGCAGGTGGGCGACCATCTGGATTATGCCCTGAAACAGGCGCGGCGGCTGAAAATATCGCGGGTGAGCATTTCCACAATGGTGGGTAAACTTTCCAAAATGGCGCAGGGACGCTTCCAAACGCACGTCAGCAGCGGCACCATCGACCATGATTTTCTGGCGGCGGTGGCGGCGGACATCGGCGCGCCGGCGGAAGTGGTGGCGCAAGTGCGCACGGCGAACACCGCTCGGCACACCCAAATGATTCTGCGGAAAGCGGGCATATCGGGCTTGGAAACCGAATTGGCGCAGCGCGCCGCCGAAAATGCCCGCCGATTCATCAACGGCGCATTTGCGGTGAACGTCCTTTGTTTCGATGTGCGCGGCAAATTGCTCGGCACGGGAGAAGCAAATGTCAACTGAAACACCCCCCATCACCATCATCGGCATGAATGGCGATGCCGACAGCCTGCCCGCCGCCCACCGCGCTGAAATTTCCCGCGCCGATGTGCTGGTCGGCGGCAAGCGACATCTGGCGCATTTCGGGACGTTTTCCGGCGAGAAAATCACCATTGCCGGAAAAATGGACGCGCTGGCGGCGCGGCTGAAAATGGCGCGACGGCAGGGCGTGCGGGTGGTGGTGCTGGCGTCGGGCGACCCCCTTTTTTACGGTATCGGCGGGACACTGCGCCGTTATTTCCCGCCCGATGCGCTGCGCCTTTTCCCCGCTCCGACAGCGTTTCAACTTGCCTTCGCCGCATTGGGGGAACCGTGGCACGATGCGGCGCTCCTCAGCGCGCACGCCCGCCCGCCGGAAACCGTCATCCCGCAGATTTTGGCGGCGGAAAAAGCCGCCATTCTGACCGACAAAACGAATACGCCCGCCGCCATCGCCGCGCGGTTGCTGGCGGTCGGCTTGCCTGCCGATACCCCCTGCGCCGTCTGCGAAAATCTGGGGCGCGCGGATGAGCGCATCATTCGCACCACATTGGATGCCGCCCGGCGGCAAACTTTCGCTCCGCTGAATGTGCTGGTGGTTTGGAATCCAACGCCGCCCCCCGCCGCCATCCCGCCCGGTTTGCCGGATGATGCTTTTTCGCTGTGGCGGGGGCAAATCACCAAACGCGAAATTCGGTTGCTGGCGCTGGCGGAATTGGCGCTGCAACCGGGCGAAGTGCTGTGGGACATCGGCGCGGGGAGCGGTGCGGTGGGGCTGGAAGCGGCGCGGGCGCAACCGTCGGCGGCGGTTTTTGCGGTAGAAAAACGCGCGGAGCTGTGCCGCTATATCGCCGAGAATCAGCGGCGGTTTCCGGCGCGAAATTACCGTTGGCAGCAGGGGCGCGCCCCCGATGCGCTGGCGGATTGGCTCGACCCGCACGCGGTTTTCATCGGTGGCAGTGGGGGCAAGCTGGCGGAAATTATCGTCGAGGCGAAAAAGCGATTGCATCCCCGTGGGCGATTGGTCGTCAACGTGGTGGCGTTGGATAATCTGCATCTCGCCCGCCAATTGCTGCCCGATGCGCGCGTGTCGCAGATTCAAATTCAGCGCGGCGAACCGATTTTATCGCTGATGCGCTTCAAACCGTTGAACCCCGTTTTTATGCTGGTGGACGTGAAACGTGAGGCGTGATGCGTGAAACGTGAAACGTGAAACGTGAAACGTGATGCGTAATTGCAACCCTGCAACCTTGCAACTCTGTAACCCTGTAATTTTGGAACCCGAAACCTTGAATCTGAAACCTGAAACCCAAAT
>JAJRSQ010000094.1 GCA_024278725.1 Chloroflexota bacterium | reverse complement strand
TGTGTTCACCATTCCATATCGCTGGGATATCCACCCCAAAGCCCCCCAAGACCATTTCGACCGCTTTCCGGACATTTCGCGGCTGGTCGTTCAACTTTTGTACAACCGTGGCGTATACGAGCCGCAAGACGTTTACACGTTTTGGAGCGGCTCGTATGCGGTGGGGAATCCTTTTTTGTTGCCCGATATGGACACGGCGGTATCGGAAATTCTGGCGGCGATTGACGCCGCCGCGCCCATTGTGGTGTATGGAGATTATGATGCCGACGGCGTGACTTCCACTGCGCTGATGGCGCAGGCGTTGCGCGCGCTCGGCGCGGAGGTGTCGGTTTACATTCCCAACCGCTTCACCGAAGGTTACGGGCTGAATAAAGCCGCGCTCGCCACGCTGGCGGACGAGGGCGCGCGGTTGGTCATCACCGTTGATTGCGGCATTCGCTCGGTGGCGGAGGTGGCATACGGGAACGAGCGGGGACTCACTTTCATCGTCACCGACCACCACCTGTTGCCCACCGATGACGCGGGGAACGATATTCTGGTGCCGGCAGCGGCGGTCATCAATCCCAAACGGCAGGACAGCACCTACCCTTTTCGGGATTTTGCGGGCGTCGGGGTGGCGTTCAAGGTGGCGCAGGCGCTCAAACAGCGCGCCCGCGCGCAGGGGATGAATGTTGATTTGCCGGAGGAATCGCTGCTCGATTTGGTTGCGCTCGGCACGGTGGCGGATATGGTTCCCCTGAAAAAGGAAAATCGCACGCTGGTTCAGCAGGGATTGACCGCCCTGCAAAAATCGCGGCGGGTGGGATTGAAGGCGCTGCTCGCGGCGGCGGGGGCGAATCAGAGCGACATCACCGCCGAAACCATCGGCTTTGTGCTGGGACCCCGTTTGAACGCGGCGGGGCGGCTGGAGGAAGGTATGCTGGCGTACCGTCTGCTGACCACCGATGACCTCGGCGAGGCGCAGACGCTGGCGGCGCACCTGAACGACATCAACGTGCGGCGGCAATCTATGACCCGCGAATTCACCGACAAATCGCTGGCGTCCATCATCACCGATGATACCACCGCCCCCGATTCGCTCTATCTGGTCTCGGATGAATCTTTCAATGCGGGCGTGGTGGGGTTGGTCGCGTCGCGGCTCGCGGAGTTGTGTTATCGCCCGGTGCTGGTGGCGCAGCGCGGCGAGACCGTTTCGCACGGTTCGGCGCGGAGTATCCCGGAATTTCACATCACCCGCGCGTTAGACCAGTGCGCCGACTTGCTGGTGAAATACGGCGGACACGCGGCGGCGGCGGGTTTCACGGTAGAAAATGAGAAGTTACCCGCGCTGGAGGAACGCTTGCACACCATCGCGCGGCAAACCCTCGATGTTGCCTCGTTGCGGAAATCGTTGCCCGTGGACGCGGAAATCAATTTGCGGGGTGTGACGGCGGCATATGTCAAAGATATTCACCGGCTCGCGCCCTTCGGCACGGGCAATCCGACCCCGCAATTCTGCTCGCGGAATTTAACGGTGCGCTACCATACACCGGTCGGCAAGGATAAAAGCCACCTGAAGATGGTTCTTTTCGACGGCAAGCAAACGTGGAACGCCATCGGGTTTAAAATGGGGAAACAGTGGGGGGCGGAACGGCAAATCCCGGCGCGGATTGACGCGGTATACACGCTGGAATTCAACACGTGGCGGGGGAAGGAAGAATTGCAACTCAATTTGAAGGATATTCGTCCCGCCGAATAATTTTACGCCGGCGTTTGTTTGCCGTCCAGAATGGCGCGGATTTTCTTCGCCAGCGTCATCGGGGAGAACGGCTTTTCGATGAACGGCATATTTGTTTGCCGAATGCGGTTTATCACGTCCAAATCGTCGGAATACCCCGACATAAAAAGCACGGGCAGGTGCGGGTCAATCTCCCGCAGATGATTCAGTAGTTCCTCCCCGTTTTCAATCGGCATCACCACGTCGGATATCACCAAATCAATGTGCGGGGTGGAGGGTTGGCGCATCACTTCGATGGCGTGCTGCCCGTTTTCCGCCGTGAGAAGCGTGTAGCCGCTGTCGGTCAGAATGCGGGAAATCAGTTCGCGCACCGGCTCGCTGTCTTCCACCAGCAGGATGACCTCCGAGCCGGTGGGGAATTCTTCCGCCGCCGGCAACTGTTCAGGCGATGTTTTTGGGGGGAGCTGATTGGGGAAATAGAGCTTGAAGGTGGTTCCCTGCCCGATTTCGCTGTAAACCAAAATATGCCCGCGATTTTGTTTCACAATCCCGAACACGGTTGACAACCCCAGCCCCGTCCCTTTGCCGAATTCTTTGGTGGTGAAAAACGGCTCGAAAATATTCTTCTGCGTTTTTGCGTCCATCCCCATACCGGTATCGCTCACCACCAATAGCACGTATTCACCGGGGGTCATATCGCGGTGATATTGGCAGAAATTTTCATCCAGCGTCACCCGCCGCGTTTTGATGATGATTTTTCCCCCGTTGGGCATAGCGTCGCGGGCGTTGAGTACCATATTCATCAAAATTTGCTCCACCTGTCCGGGGTCGAGTTTCACCAAGCCCACATCGGCGTCCCGCAGCGTTATCAATTCGATATTTTCCCCGATGAGTCGGCGCAGCATTTTTTCCAGATTCATCACCGCGTCCGCCAGATTGAGCAATTGCGGTTTGATGATTTGTTTGCGGGCAAAGGCGAGTAATTGCCGGGTGAGGGCGGCAGAGCTTTGCGCCGCCTGCTGAATGCCTTTCAGGTCGTTTTGCGCGGGCGAATCGGGGGGGAGCACTTGCCCCGCCAGCCCGGCATAGCTCATGATGGCGGTCAAATGGTTGTTGAAATCATGCGCCACGCCCCCCGCCAGCCTGCCGATTGCCTCCATCTTTTGCGATTGCAGCAATTCCTGCTCCAGCAATTTCCGTTCGGTATTGTCGAACAGATACCCTTTGACGCTCACCAATTCCTCTGCGCCGTTAAACTCGCCGATGAGATTTTGGATGACGTATACCGTTTGTCCGTCCAAGCGGCGCAATTCGGTTTCCATGTAGCTCACCTTTTTTTCGCGGCGAACCATATCCATCAATGCGTTCCATGAAGTTTCGCCGGTCGGGAACAGCCGTTCAACGGAGAAATTATAGGCTTTTTCAAAAGATTGGAAGTTGAAAATTTTCAGGAATGCGGGATTGCAGGCAGTGATTCGCCCGTCCGGCGTGGCGATGAAATCGCCGGTGAGGTCGTCTTCGAAGAAGCGGCGGTAGCGTTCTTCGCTTTCGCGCAGGCTGGCTTCCACCCGTTTTTGCGCCAGAGAATAGCGTATGGCGCGGTCGAGCAGGGGGGCGTTCAGTTCCGCTTTGGGGAGGTAGTCCATTGCGCCCGCTTCCATTGCGGCGACGTCGGTGGCGTCATCGCCCTGCCCGGTGAGCAGCACGCACGGCGCGTCGATATTGACGGTGTGCGCGGCGCGCACCAATTCCAGCCCGTCGTGCTTCCCAAGCCGGTAATCAATCAGATACACATCAAAACGATTATGTTTGATGGCATCCAACCCCTCTTCGAATGAATTAGCCCATGCCAGTTCATAAGTTGTGTGCGGGATGTCATTCAACAGCGCACGGGTGATGACAAACTCGTCTTCATCATCATCAATGAGCAGTACACGTAGAGGGGTGGCAGATTTTTCATCAGACACGACAGTATCCTTTGGGGGCGTGGTTTTCCGGCTCGAATTAATGTTATTGTATCACATTTTCAAGTTTTATTCATTCCTTTTCAAAGAATATTCGCAATTATTTTTGTTTTTCCGATGAAGTCAGTACAATCTGCGCATAAGACAGGCATTTCCACAACAATAGACGGGAGCGAGTGATGACAAATCCAATCAGCGGTGATGCGCGGGTGCGCATTGTGGGCATTGTGGGGAGTTTGCGCACGGTGAGCTACACCCGCATGGCAGTTAAGGTGGCGTTGGCGGGCGCAAAAAAAGCGGGCGCGGAAACGCAATTAATTGACCTGCGCGATTATGATTTGGTCTTTTGTGACGGCGAAACGCCCGATGAGGATTTGCCGGCGGGGGTGCATCGGTTGCGGGC
>JAJRSQ010000093.1 GCA_024278725.1 Chloroflexota bacterium | reverse complement strand
TTTATGGGTTCGTACATTACGATATACAATCCCAAATCTTTTAATTTACGATTTTAAAAAGATAATAATTGATATTAATAATATTATATAAGGAGAACATAATAATAATATTGATAATTACCCCATTGCACATCCAATGAGAAGATTTATATCTTCTGGATCAATACTGGCTTCTCCTATATCAACTGTATTTAGACGGAAAAATAACCCATCCTTATGCCAATAAAGATATGTATACATATCAACTTTCTTCCAAAAAAGACACAAAAGAAAATGCAATGGAACGTGAAATCCAAGTTTTCAATACCTTAAAGCATAATGACATATCATTTATTGCCGATTCCCCACTTGAAAACCCTGAAACACAGGAACTTGAAACCCAAAACCATGAACCCGAAACCCGAAACCCCTGACCTCACCCTCTCCATCTGGGAGCAGGTGCAATACAGCGCCGATTTGTGCATCAAGTGCAATATCTGCACGTCGATGTGCCCCGTTCACAACGTCACCGATTTGTTTCCGGGACCCAAATTTGTGGGTCCGCAGGCGCAGCGATTGCGCAACCCGCACGATATTTCGGTGGACGCCAGCCTCGACTATTGCAGCGGGTGCGGCGTCTGCACGATGGTTTGCCCGCACGGCGTGAAGGTGATGGAGATGAACGCCAAAGGGCGCGCCAAACTGTACCAGCGCAAACGCATCCCCCTGCGCAACCGCATTCTGGGGCGCAGCGAGCTGCTGGGCAAACTCGGCAGCCCCGTCGCGCCAATTGCCAACGCGCTGTTCAGCAACCGGCTCGTCCGCCTCGCCACCGAATGGGTCATCGGCATTCACCGCGACGCCCCCATGCCGATGTTTTCTTTCGAGACTTTTCGCGGCTGGTTCAATGGGGTGCATCTGCGCCGCAAACCCCGCAAAACCTTCAAAAAGCAGGTGGTCTATTTCCACGGATGCAGCACCAATTATTACGAGCCGCGCATCGGCAAGGCGGCGGTGGCGGTTCTGGAACACAACGGCTTCGAGGTGCTGATTCCGCCGCAGGTCTGCTGTGGATTGCCCATGCTCTCCAACGCCGAATTTGATGCCGCCCGCAAAAATGCCGATTTCAACCTGACTTCCCTTTCGGAATATGCCCGGCGCGGCATCCCCATCGTCGGCACATCCACCAGTTGCACCCTCACCCTCAAATCGGATTATCGCCATATTTTGGACATCAACACCCCCGAAGCGGCAGCGGTGGCGGCGCACACATACGACATTTCGGAATTTTTGCTGGAATTGGCAAGTGATGGCAAACTACGCACTGATTTCCAACCCATTGACATCACCCTGCCCTACCATTCGCCCTGCCAGTTGAAGGCGCACAACATCGGCTACCCCGCCATTGAATTGATGAAATTGATTCCTGGGGTGAAAATCGACCACATTCAGGCGGAATGCTGCGGCATCGCCGGGACATACGGGTACAAAAAAGAAAAATACGACATCGCGGCGGCGGTGGGCAAACCCATTTTCGACCACATCACCGCATCGGGGTCGGATGTTGCCGTGTGCGACAGCGAAACGTGCCGCTGGCAGATTGAACATCACACCGGGGCAACGCTGGTACATCCCATCGAAATTTTAGCGCAGGCGTATGGCTTGAAGCTGTAAGCTGATAGCTGTCAGCCATCAAAAATTCTTCAATCTGAAAGGAAATACCGTGCATCAAAAACTTCAAAACTACCTCACCCCGAAACTGCCCGAATATCTGGATTTACTGAAACGGATGGTGGACATCAACAGTTTTTCCGTCAATCCGGCGGGCGTGAACGCGGTGGGGGACGTGACCGCGCAAGCCTTTGCGCCCCTCGGTTTCACCGCCGAAACCATTCAAGCGGTCAATCCGGACTTCGGCAAACATTTGATACTGACTCGCACCGGAAAATCGGGGCGGAAAATCGGATTGACGGGACATCTGGACACGGTTTTTTCGGCAGAGGAAGAGGCGGAAAACAATTTCCGGTGGCGAGAAGCGGGCAATCGGATTTACGGACCGGGCACGGTGGATATGAAGGGGGGCAACGTGCTGATACTGATGGCGCTGGAAGCATTGCGAGCCGTCGCCCCCGCCGAATTTGACGACATCACGTGGGTGGTGATGTTCAATGCGGCGGAAGAACGGCTCTCGCCCGACTTTGGCACATTGTGCCGTGAACGGCTCGCAGGGGCGTTGGGAAATTTAATTTTCGAGGGGGGCAACACCACAAAAGACGCTTTCAAACTCGTCACCGCGCGGAAGGGGAAAACGGAATATCGCATCACCGTGACGGGGCGCTCGGCGCATGCGGGCAACCGGCACGACCACGGCGCAAATGCGATTGTGCAACTGGCGGAGATTGTGCAGCGCGCCGCCGCGCTGACCGATTACCACCGCGCGCTGACCTTCAATGTGGGCACGATTTCCGGCGGGTCGGTGGTCAATCGCGTGCCGCACCGCGCCGAAGCGCGGGTGGAAATGCGCGCCTTCGCGCCGGATGTATTCGAGCACGGCATCGCGGAGATGATGGCGCTCGCCGGAGAGGGGCAGGTCGCCAGTGTGGACGACGGATATCCGTGCCGGGTGAAGATTGATTTGCTGGAACGCACCGAACCGTGGGCGCGAAATGTCGGCAGCGACCGACTGTTTGATATTTGGGCAGCGGCGGCGGAATCGGTGGGGATGACGGTGGTGAAAGAAGAACGCGGCGGGTTGAGCGACGGAAATCACACGTGGCAATCCGTCCCCACGATGGACGGGCTGGGACCCACCGGGGCAAACGCGCACAGTTCGGAGCAGAGCGCGGACGGTGTCAAAGAGCAGGAATATGTTTCGCCGGCGTCGTTCATCCCCAAAACCATTTTGAATGTCACCGCGCTGTTGGAATTGATTCGGAATTCGTAATTCGGAGAAAGGCTATGACCCTCTCAAAACTTGCCAAGTTTGCATGGTTCAACGTAATTTACAACATCGGCGTGATTGTGTGGGGGGCATACGTGCGCGCCACCGGCTCCGGCGCGGGGTGCGGGGCGCACTGGCCCACCTGCCGGGGAGACGTGATTCCGCGCGCGCCGCAACTGGAGACCATCATCGAATTCAGCCATCGCGCCACCAGCGGGCTGGCATTGGTGCTGGTCATCTGGCTGGTGGTGTGGGTGTATCGCGCCTTCCCCAAAAAGCACGCGGCACGGTTGGGCGCGACGCTCTCGCTGACGTTCATGCTCACCGAAGCGTTGCTCGGCGCGAGTCTGGTACTCTTTGAATGGGTGGCGTACAACGAATCGGTGGCGCGGGTGTACGCCGTATCCGCGCATCTGGTCAACACGTTTCTGTTGCTGGCATCCCTCACGCTGGCGGCGTGGTGGGTATCGGGCGGCAAAGCCATCCGCCTCAAGCCTATGCGCCCCGAAAGTTGGGCTGTGCTGGGCGGTATCTTCGCGGTGGTGCTTCTGGGCATTTCCGGCGCCATCACCGCGCTGGGCGACACCCTCTTTCCGGCGGGGTCGCTGGCGGAGGGCATCGCGCAGGATTTTGAAGCTACTGCGCACTTTCTGGTGCGCCTGCGGGTTTATCATCCCCTCATCGCCATTGGGACGGCGGTATATGTGCTCATCTTGGCGCGATACATCTCCGAGAATCCGCCATCGGCGAACACCAAAAAGCTGGCGCAATTGTTGCTGGGGGTCTTTGTGACGCAATTGGTCGTCGGCGGGATAAATCTGATTTTGCTGGTTCCCGTCTGGACGCAGATGATCCATCTGGCGGTGGCGGATACGGTGTGGATTGTGATGGTGCTGCTGCTGGCAACACTGCAAGCCACGCCCGCGCCGGAATTGGAGCCGCAGCCCGTATGAACGCCCTGAAAACGCGCCCGTTGATGCTCGCCGCCGGCATCGGGTTCGCCATTCAAGTGGGATTGAACCTGCTGGTGACCCTCCCCGTTTTATTTTTGTCGCTGCAACCGAATTTGCTGGAAAAATTCATCGTCGAAGATATGGGGCAGCCGAATACCGGCATTGTGATGGCGTTGCTCGGTGTGGGGGCGCTGGCATGTTTTGTGCCCTTTTTTGTTGATGCGGGGGTGGGCGCGCTGTACGCCAACCTGCACCACCGCATTGATGCCATTGAATTGCAGGATGGCATTCTGGGCGGGGCGGCAAGCGCGGCGTTGGGGCGCATCGGCGCGCGCGTGGTCAGCACGGGGATAAGCCTGCTGATAACCCCCTTTCTGATGAGCCGGATGTTCACCGATTTGGGTCCTATGCCCGGTGGCGTTTCTCCGGTGATGCCGGTGTCTTTCACGGCAACGATGATGGTGAGCGGTGTCGTCGGTGGGGTGATGGGCATTCTGTGGGGGGCAATTCTCGGCGCGATGGGGGGCGGCATCGGCGGGGGAATTATGGGGGCAATTTTGGAACGGCGGGCGGACAGAGCCGCTTATTCGTAAAAAAGCGTCGGAGCGGCTCGCAAGCCACCCCGACGCACATATTGTGAGTTTATCCTTCGGGTCTTTAGGAATTCAGGGGGGCTGTCATTGCGAGCGAAGCGAAGTTGAAAATACCCGAAGGGTGCAATCTCAGTGAACGTCAGCGGAGATTGCTTACCCCCGCCGGGGCACAGGTCGGCGCAAAAAACGCGCCTCGCAATGACATTTCATAAACTCCCCCTAGATTCTGATTAAGCCTATCCTTCCTTTGCCACAAAATCGAATACGATTTTAAACCCGTCGGTTACGCGCAAAATACCGGCGATGTTCGGGGCTTGAAAGCCGTAATCCGCCGCGAAAACGGTGGTGGTCGCCGTGCCGGAAAGGGTATCACCCTTGAGGGTGGCGGTCACATCAAAAGTCGCGGGTTTGGTGATGTTGCGGATGGTCAAATCGCCGGTCAATTTGAATGTCACCGGCTCCCCTTCCGCGAAATCGGCGGGGAAATCTTCCACGCCCGTTGCCACAAATTCGGCGAGGGGAAAATTGTTTGACTCCAGATACCGTTTGCGAATCTGGTTGTCGCGGCGATTGTCGTCGCTGGTCAGCGATTTCACATCGACCTGAAAACGGCTGTCACCGATGGTGATGGGCGAAGCCTCCAAATTGAGGGCAATTGAGCCGTTCACGCCTTTTGTCCGCCCAATGGCGACGACATTTCCGGCTTCGATGTTGATTTGCGACAGCGCGCCGCCCAAAAACTCTTCCTGCGCTTCGTAGCGCACTTCAGATTGCGCGGGGTCAATTACAAAAACCCGTTCTCCGGCGACTTTCGTCACCGACTGTTCCGCCGGTGCGCCGCTCGCGGGCGCGGTATTTGCTTCCGGTGACGCGCCGCCGCATGCTGCCAGCACCATCACCCCAACGAGAGAAATAATCAGCGTTTGTACAACTTTCTTCATTTTTTGCTCCTTTCAAGCCAAATGTGTTGTGCCGATTTTTCCCTCCCTATTGATTTGTATTCGGGTTGACCCACGCCTTAAATTCCGCGGAAAGGTCGCACCCGCAGGCATCTTCCGCCGCCGATTGCAGGTCGGCGGGGGTGGCAATGCCCCATTCATACTGCTGAAAATATATACGCAAAAAATCATCGAATGGATTGGTTCCCATCGAATCTTCCAACGTCCTGAAGAAAATCGGACCCCGCCCGTACACAATCGCGCCGTAATCCGCTTCATCATACGCCGCCACCGGCTGCCCGATGGGTGTTTTGGCGCGATTGGCGCGGTCCCAGTAGCGATACATCAGTTGTTCCATTTGAGTATCGCCCGATTGTCCGTATTGCTCGCGGTAAAATCGCCAGGTGAGATACTGCACCAGCGATTCATCGAGCCACGGGTGGTCAATTTGGTCGTTCCCCACCAGACTGTAAAACCATTGATGCGCCGTTTCATGGACGGCGGCAATCCGGAAAAAATCGCGCCCGTTGTCGTACAGCCCCAACGCCAGCACAATCGCGCCGGGATATTCAATACCGCCGGCGGTGGTCGGCGTGGCAATTAAATCGAGTTCGGTGAAAGGGTATGCGCCGAGGAAGCCATTGTAAAATTGCAGCGCATCGGCGATATAATCGAGCGCCTGCTCCGAAGCGGCGGCGACTTCGGCGGGCGCGAAACTGTTGAGGGTGGTATCGCCCACGGTGCGGGAGATTTTTTGGTAGCGGTCACTGGCGGCGAGGTAGAAATCGCGCATCGGTCCGGCGGCGACAGTGAGGGTTTGGGTCGCGTCCGTTTTTTCCGTCGCCACGGTCACACCGGACGTGACCAGCGTCAGGTCGGCGGGCGCGGTGATTTTCGCCAGATAGAAGCTCGTATCGGCATAAACTACATCGCCATACGGCGGCGGCACTTCCACATTCCAGCCGTCGGCATCATACACCGCAATCATCGGGTAGACGTGCGGCAGCGCCAGAATACCATCCAAATAGGCGAAAGAGGCATAATTCCGCCCTTCGGTGGTCGGCACG
>JAJRSQ010000092.1 GCA_024278725.1 Chloroflexota bacterium | reverse complement strand
GCGGACGGGTATCTGCTGCTGAAGCCGAAGAATTCAGCCTTCGGCGTTCAGCCTTCGGCGTTTGGGGATGATTTTCTCTCGTTCACCCGTCCCGACGTCGCCCCCGAATATCCGCTGTCGGTGCAATTTGGAGACGCGCTGATGTTGACGGGCTACGCGCTGCGCTTCAATCGGGCGGAAAATGTGCGGGTGACGACGTTTTGGCGGGTGCTGAAGCCGCTCCCCGCCGAGTTGCAGCCGGTGCTTTTTCTACTCGATGAAACCGGCGTGCCGAAGGGGGCGACGCTCGGCGCGGAACGCTCGCCGACGCTGATATGGTATCCGACTGAAAAATGGCAACCGGGCGAAACGGTGGTGGTGACGTTCAACAGCGTGACGTGGGAATCGCGGTTGTGGGAATCGTACCGGCTGGCGCTCGGCGTGACTCTCGCCGCCGACCCGTGGGATGCCCCCGCGCGCCGGCTGCCGGTGGTACGGCAATCGGCGTTTGCCACGCGGTATGCCGCCGGTGGCTCGCTGGTGGAGCTGGCTCGTTTCCGTCAAATTGCGGGCATGCAGACCGGCGCGCCGGTGACGCGGGAATTTTCCGCCCCGAAGATGGAACATCGTTTCAACGAAAATTTTGGCGGGCAGGTGCGGCTGGCGGGCTATGATGCGCCGCAGGTGGCGGATGACGGGCTGACGGTGCGGCTGGTGTGGCAGGGCATCGGCGGGGTGCGGGGCAATTGGACGCGCTTTGTGCATTTGGTGGGGGCGGATGGGGCGCTGCGCGGACAGATGGACTCTGCGCCCGATGGTGGGGCATATCCCACCGGGCTGTGGGCGGATGGCGAATTTGTGGCGGAAACGGTGTTCATTCCATTGGAAAATCCACTCCCCGCCGGGGAATATTCGCTGGCGGTGGGGCTGTACAATCCGGCGGATGGGGTGCGGCTGGCGTTGGAATCGGGTGGCGATGCCGTCAGAATTGATTTTTCCGTGCCGTAAACGCTACGCCATTTGGCGGATTTTTGGCGAAATTCGTCTGAAAAGGGGAAATGTCATCCGCAATAATTTGGGCGAATCCGCGCCATTGATTACAATATGGCGGTATGCAGAAAATTCATGAATTGATTTGAGGCAATTATGACAGAAAACCAAGCTCCGAATCTCGGACCGGTGCAGAAAAAATCAACGGGCAATCGCTGGTTGCCGTATGCGATTGGCGGCGGCATTGCGCTGGTGGTGCTGTGCGCGGCGGCATTCGCCGTATTCGCCTTTTTTTACAAACCGGAAGCGCCCGCCATCACCGGCGATGCAACCGCCGCCCCCTCGGTGGTGACGTTTGTGACGGTGACGCCCGCCGGGCAGGAACCGGCGCAGGCGCAAACCCTGCCGGAATCCACTCCAACCACGCTCCCCGCCGAAGCGACCGCCGTCCCCCCGGCGGCGGAAGAACCGACGGCAGCGCCATCGGAACCGGCGGAACCGGCTGCGACACCGGTGCCGGTTGAACCGACGGCGACGCAAGTGCCGCAACCGTCGGGATTGGTGCCGATGGCATCGCCCGATTACAGCATTCAGGCATTCCTTTACTGGCGGGCGGAAGTGGCTGACCGCGATTTGGATTTGGTGAATCAGATTAAATTCAACTGGGTGAAACAAGTTTTCTCGTGGCGGGAAATTGAAGGTGCGGGCAAAGGGGAATATAATTGGACGAACATTGACCGGATGATGGATCAGATTGATGCCCACGGGTTGAAGGTCATCGCCCGCATCAGCGACCAACCGGCATGGACAGGCGGCGGTTATCCTGAAATTGGACCGCCGGACAATTATCAGGATTTCGCCGATTTTTTAACCGCGTTGGCGACCCGCTACAAAGGGCGCATTGACGCTTACCAGATTTGGAATGAACCGAATCTGGCGCGGGAGTGGGGCAACCGTCCCCCCAACCCTGCGGAATACACCGAATTATTAAAAGTGGGATATTCCACACTTAAAGCGATTGACCCCAGTGCATGGGTCATCACCGCCGGGTTGGCGCCCACATCCCGAAATGATGCCGTGGCGATGCCCGACACCTATTTTGTGCAGGGCATATACGATGCCGGCGCCGCACCGTATTTCGATGCGTTGGGCGTGCATGGCGCGGGCTACAAAGTCGCGCCGGAAACCGACCCCGATGTTGTCGCCAATGACCCCGCACTCAACAATGACGACCCCAGCCCGCCGGAACTCAAACGGCTGTACAGCTTCCGCCATATTGAGGATTTGCGAAAAGTGATGGTAGCCAATGGCGATGTGGATAAACGGGTGGTGGTGCTGGAATTCGGCTGGACGGTTGACCCGCGTCCCGATTCGCCGTATCGCTGGAATGCCGTCACCGAGGAAGAACAGCGCGATTATATTCTGCGGGCGTACAAATACGCGGAAGAAAACTGGCAACCGTGGATTGGGGCAATGAGTCTCATCTATTTGGCAAATGTAGATTGGACGGAAAACGATGAGCAAACCTATTGGAGCATCACTTATCCATTGTATCCTGAATTCCGCGCCCGTCCTGCATTTTGGGGACTGGTCGAACGTGCTCAAAAACAATAAATTGCAAATCAACCATTTAATATAATTTGGGAGGTCACCAAGCCGAGCTTGTGACCTCCTGCCTGTTTTTGTCGTGCTGTTGAGGCGTGTATTCCGTATTATCTGGGATTTTGTTGGAGGCTATTGTGAACCGTCGAGCGTTCCCGTCCACCCGAAATATTGTGTTTGCCCTGCTTTGGCTGGCGGTTTTGAGCGCCGCTATTGCCGTGCGGCTCATTCGCATTGATGCTTTTTCCGGCAATAACGACGAAGGCGCAT
Organism: Chloroflexota bacterium; assembly: GCA_024278725.1. Lineage (GTDB taxonomy): Bacteria > Chloroflexota > Anaerolineae > 4572-78 > 4572-78 > JANTHQ01. The sequence goes on along the minus strand of JAJRSQ010000092.1, from coordinate 11,298 downwards.
ATTTGATGTGGGCGCGGCTGGTGGCGGATGGCTATCCGCTGTACCGCCAGACGGTTTCAGTGTCCGCCCCGTTGTTCATCGAAATGCTGGCGGCGGCAATCCGATGGTTCGGCTTCAGTGTGGTGATGGCGCGCGTGCTGATTCTGGTTTCATTTGCCGCTACGGCAGCCGTGATGAGCCGGCTCGCGCATCGGTTGGCGGGCTGGGCGGGCGCGTTTTTGGCGCTGGGAATGCTGGCGATTTTGCCGCACTTCTTCCCCCTTTCCCGCGAAATTATGGCGGAAGTGCCGGCGACCCTTTTCGCTGTGCTGGCGGTGGCGCTGGCATATCGTTATTTCAAACAGGGCGGCGCGCTTTGGTTGGCGCTGGCGGGAAGCATGCTCGTCGTCAGCGGGCTGATGAAGGCGCTTTATCCGGCGGCGGCATTGCCCATCGGATATTTCATCATCCGGCGAGAGAAGAATTGGGGGAATATCATCCGCGCAGGCGCGATTTTCGGGGGGGCGGCGCTGGCGACGGCGGCGCTGATTGTGGTTTGGTATCCCCGGGATGCCTTTTTCGCGCAGGCGATTGGCTTCCGAGAGGATTTGCGGGCGGCATTTCCACTTGATATTGCCGGAAATGTCGCTTTCATCCGGCAGAAGTTCCATCCGATTTGGGGCGTATGGGTGTTGGGCGGTGTGGGTGCGGTTGTGTCTGCCAAATCGGTGCGGGGACAGGCATGGTTGCTGTGGCTGGTGGGCGCGCTGGCGATTATTTTGTGGCACACGCCGCTATTTTGGCAGCATCTGATTACCGTGCTGCCTCCCTTGATTCTCTTGAATGTGGAGGCGCTCAATGCGGGGATGACTGCATTTCGGCGCGCCCCTTTTTCGTCCCCCAAACGTTGGCTTTGGCTGGCGATACTGATATTGCCTTTATTGAACATTCCCGCTGCGGCATCCTTCGCCCAAAAAAACATTGAAGGGTTTGATAGCTGGTGGGAAACGCAGGCGATTGGCATGCTGCAACCCGCCACCCGCCCCGGCGATTTTGTGGTTTCCGACAGTTTGATGCTGCCGCTGGCGGCTGACCGGCGCACCCCGCCGCCGATGGGCGATATTGCGTTTGTTGCCATTCGGTCGGGACGTCAGACTTCGGCGCAGTTGATAGCCGTTTCCGAACAATTTAACGTGCAAGCGGTTGCCGCATGGACGAGCCGGATGACATGGCTGCCGGAATATCTCGATTGGGCGGAAAGTAATTTTTACGTTCGCCGCGAATGGGACGCGACACACAAACTTTATCTGGGGCGGCGACCCGCGCCCGGTGCGCCCATTCCGCATGACACCCGTGTCACGCTGGGCGACGCCATCGCTTTTCGCGGCTTTTCGGTGGATGCGGAGGATATTTCGGCGGGGGAGACGCTGCCGATGACCATCTATTGGGAAACCACGCAGCCGGTGGCAACCGATTACACCATTTTTGTGCAGGTGCTCGATGCGGCGGGGGCGCTGGTTGCCCAGCATGATGGCAAGCCGATTTACGGGCTTTATCCCACCACCCGCTGGCAACCCGGCGAATTGATTGCCGACCGGGTGGACATCCCCCTGCCCGAAGACCTTTCCACCGGAAATTACACCGTCATCACCGGCATGTATGATTTAAATACGATGGCACGACTGCCGGTGAAAGGCGGTGCGCAAGATTATATTAATGTAACCACCATCTCGGTGAAGTGAGTTTAATGACGCGATTTGACGGCGTGACCAACCGAATATTGCGGCTGTGCCGGTGGATAACGGCGCGGCGATGGATTTTGCCGGTGCTGATTTTCACGCTGGCACTGTTGCCGCGTCTGGTGGGATTGAACGATTTTCTCACTGCCGATGAAGATGACCAATTGCGATTTGCCGGTCAATTTTTGCAGGCGATACTGAGCCGAGATTGGGCGGGAATGCTCGTGCTGGGCTATCCCGGTGTGCCGACGCTGGCGCTCGGTGCGCTGGGGTTGGCGGCTCGCTACGGGCTTACGGCGGTGACATCCGCGCTGAGTGTCGCCACATCTCCCGTGCCGACCCCCGCGCCGGCGCTCGAAGCGGCATACACCCACCGAGTCTTTTTGCCCGTCATTGCGCGCGCGCCCGAAGTGTCCGGGCTGAACGCCATGTTGGCTGCCATCCCCCGGCATCCGCTCGATTTCATCGTTTGGGTGCGCCTGCCGATGGTACTCACCGCCAGCGCCGCCATCGTGCTGATATTTTTGCTGTTGCGAAAATTGTTGCCGGAAAAGACGGCAGTGTTGGCGACCCTGCTGCTGGCGTTCGACCCGTTCTTTCTCGCCAATTCGCGCATCATCCATGTGGATGCGCCGCTCACCTATTTTATGTTCGCCGCATTTTTGGCGTTTCTGGTCTATTTAAAAGACGGGCGCTGGCAAATTTTGCTGCTGTCGGGTGTGTTGGGGGGATTGGCGGCGCTCAGCAAAACACCCGCCTTCATCCTCGCGCCGATTTTGGTGGCGGGCGGCGGGCTTTTCGTGTGGCGACACCCCCGGCGTTCCCCCGCGCTGACGAAACGCTGGGTGCTGGCGCTGGTGGGCTGGGGCATCATTTTGCTGGTGGCGTTTGTGCTGTTTTGGCCCTCTATGTGGACTAAACCGATGTTTGCCATCACCTGGATTTTCCGCAACGCCCTCGGCGCCGTCAACGCACCGCATCCCTCGCGCGGGCTGTTTTGGGGCGCATTCATCACCGACCGCAGCCCGTGGTATTATACTGTCGCGCTTCCGTTTCTGCTCACCCCGTTGACCACCATCGGGCTGTTTTTCGGGGGGATGGCGGCACTGCGCGGGCTGAAACGCCCCTCGCGCACCGTTTCGTTCGCGCTGGCGCTGCTGGCTTTCGCGCTGATATTTCTGGCGGTCGTTTCCATCCCCGCCCGGCGTGGCATCCGCTACACCCTGCCGATTTTCCCCGCGCTGGCGGTGCTGGCGGCGCTGGGGTTGACGTGGCTCGCGGCGCGCATTCGTTGGGGAAAAATTCTGCTCACGGTGGCGGTGTTCGCGCAGGTGGGGCAGGTGTTGCTCTTCAGCCCGTATTATTTCAATTACACCAATCCGTTGCTCGGCGGTGGACGCACCGCCCCCAAATTCGTTGTGCTCGGCTGGGGGGAAGGGCTTGACCGCGCGGCGGCATATCTGAATCAACAGCCGGATGCCGCGCAAAAAACGGTGGCGGCGTGGTATAGCTGGCAGTTCGCCCATTATTTCGACGGGCGCACGGTAGACCTCGCCGGCAATGAACCCGCCTACACCGCCGATTACACCGTTTTTTACATCAACCAAATTCAGCGCCGTTTCCCCTCCGAGGAACTGCTCGACTATTTTGCCGACCGCCAGCCCGAAAAAATCATCAAATTGGGCGGCATAGATTATGCGTGGATATATCCGGGTCCCATCATCGGGCGGCGCGTGCCGGAAGGTATTTTGCAACCGCTGGCACATCCTTTGAACGAGGCACTCATTTTGCAGGGGATGGATATTGCTCCCCCGCGCGACGGCGCGATACCGGTGACGCTTTTTTGGCAGACGATGGACGCCCTCCCGCCCGACATGAATGTTTCCCTGCGGCTGGTGGACGCGGCGGGCGAGGTGTGGGGACAGGTTGACCGGCTGCCCATCGGCGGGCTGGTGCGGACGCAGGCGTGGCAACCCGGCGATGTGATTCGGGATGAATACATGCTCCGCTTCGACCCCGCGACGCCGCCGGGGACATATTATTTCGATGTGCAGATGTATGATTTCACCACCGGCGATGTCTTCGGCGCGGTGAATCAGGTGGGGCAGGTGACAATTTCCGTGCCGGAAAAGGTTGTATCCGTCACGGCATTTGAGGCATGGCTGGTGCGGGAACAGCGGGCGGCGATCAGTGAAAAGCCGGTGGTTTTGGCGGATGGGCTGACGCTGATGGGCGATACCTTCCGCGATTTCGAGACGCTGCCCGGCTATCGCACCACGTTCAAAATGTATTGGCGGGCGGAAAAAATACCTCCGACCGCTCCCCTGGTTTCACTGGTGGCGCGTGATGCGGACGGCGCGGAAATTCCGCTGGCGGATGTCCCCATCGGCAGAAAAAATTACCCCGCCGACCAATGGCGGCGCGGTGAGTTGCTGGGGCAAACGGTGACGGTGCGCTTCCCCGCCGAGATGCTCCCCGGCGAATATACGTTGCTGGCGACGGCGGATGACGCGGTGGCGACGCTCGGCACGGTGACGGTGCGGGCGCAGGCGCACATTTTCGACCTGCCCGCCGATGCCCGCCCGACGGATGCTCGCTTCGGCGATGCGATTGCGCTGGCGGGCTACACCATCACCCCCGCCGAGGGCGCGGTGGAAGTGTCCCTTTTCTGGCGGACAGACCGCTCGCTTGATGACGACCTGAAGGTGTTTGTGCATATCACCGACGCCGCCGGAAATATTATTGCCCAGCGAGACCATATCCCCGCCGACGGCACGCGCCCGACGCTGACGTGGGTGGGCGATGAAATCATCACCGACAGCTATCTCATTCCTCTGGAAAATACGCCGTTTGCGGTGTGGGTGGGGCTGTACAATCCGCTCACGGGGGAACGGTTGCCGGTTGACGGCGGCGGGCTGCCGGTGTCGGAGAATCGGTTGCAGTTGCGAATGACGAATGACAAGTGACGAATTACGAATGACGAATGACGAATCTCCAATCTCCAATAACCAATCTCACGTATCACGTATCACGCACGCCATATATCTGTTGATTATTGCCATCACGTTATATGTTGCCGTCTTCGGCTGGCTGGCAGTGCGCCGGCATGCCGCGTTTGAAACGGGCGCGCTCGATTTGGGCAACTACAATCAGGCGATGTGGAATGCGGCGCACGGGCGCGGGCTGGCGCTGACCACCATGCCGAATTTCAGCCTCAACCGTATGGGCTTGCATGTGGAACCGATTCTTTTTCTGCTGGTTCCGCTCTATTGGCTCTTCCCCTCGGCGGTGATGCTGCTGTGGGTGCAGACCCTCGCGCTGGGGTTGGCGGCGCTGCCCCTTTTTCTCATTTCGCGGCGCTGGTTGAAAAGTGAGTGGGCGGCGCTGGCGGTGTCGGTGGCGTATCTGCTTCTGCCATCCACCGAAGCGGTCAATCTCTTCGATTTTCATGCCGTTTCGCTCGCTCCGCTTTTCATGCTGTGGGCGCTTTATTTTCTGGATAAAGCGGTGGGGATGAGTTCAATCACCAATCACCAATCACCAATTACCCGTCACATCCGGGATATTGCCGTCGCTATTCTTTTCCTCATCCTCGCCATGTCCACCAAAGAAGACATTTCGCTGCACGTGTTCATGGTGGGGGTTTATCTGATGGTCATTCGGCGGAAATGGACGTTGGGGGGCGGCATTGCCGCGCTGGGGATTGTCTGGGCGGGGGTGGCATTCGGGATGGTCATCCCCGCGTTTCGGGTGGGCGGACAGCAGTCGGCGTATGTGGGCTTTTTCCCCGCGCTGGGCAGCACCCCGCTGGAAATCGCGCTGTCGCCCATCACTCGCTCGGCGCTGGTATGGGGACTCGTCACCCGTCCGGAAAGTTTGCGCGCCCTGATGATGATTACCCTTCCCTTTGGTTTTTTGAACGTGGTCGGACTGCCGGTCTTCGCCCTGACTGCGCCCACGCTCGCCATCACCCTGCTCAGCAACAACCCGTTGCAGCAACAATATGAAACGTGGCACTACACCGCCCCGATGCTCCCCTTCATCAGTTTGGCGGCGGCGGACGGACTGAGAAGAATTCAAAATGTAAAATTCAAAGGGCAAAATTCATTTTACATTTTGAGCTTTGCATTTTTCATTGCAGCCGTGCCGGGCTACCATTTTCTGCGCGGATATTCCCCGCTGGCGAAACCGTTTTATCTGCCCGAAGTGACCGCCCATCACCGCGCGGGGGACGCTTTTGCCGCCCGAATTCCCCCCGATGCGCCGGTAATTGCTCAGGCGGAACTTGAGCCGCGCGTGAGCCAACGGCGGCAGGTTTCCATCTGGAAGGGGGAAATGCCAGCGGGTGATGAAATGCTTTGGCTGGATGTGGCGCACCCGAAATTTGTCAATCGGGAGGGGGCGCAGACGAATCTGCTCAGCGCGCTGGTGCTGGATGAATCGTTGGGGATTGCCGCCGCCGATGACGGTTATCTGCTGTTGAAGCGGGGCGCGCCGCGCGAAATGCCGCCGGAATTTTACAGCTTCCTGTATACGGAGGATGCGCGCTGGCAGTCGGCGGGGGAGATGGCGCGGTTCGGCGATGAATTGTCGCTGGTGGGGGTGGTTCCGCACACCAACCGCGATACCGAGCCGCAGGTGACGCTCTATTTTCGGGTCTTGCGTCAACCCGTCGCAGATTATTTTTTGCGGTTGTATCTTTTAAGGGATGATGACACGCCGGAAGGGGCGACCATCCTGCCGCAACCCGCGCCGATTTGGCTGCCCACCTCAAAATGGGAAACGGGAAAAATTGTTCGGGTGCGTTTCAATACGCTGCCGTGGTGGACGGGCGATGGGGAACACAACCGCTTCGGGTTCGCGGTGGCGGTTGCCCGCAAAGGCGACAATCCGCAGGCAGACCCGTGGGATGAATCGCTGCGGTTGCCGGTCGGCGGGGCGGGGGTGCTGCCGGGGAATTTGGTGCGGGTGCAGAAATTCTATCGGCTGGCGGGGATGGTGTATGCTGAGTGACAAGTGGCGAGTGGCGAATCGCCAATCACCGGTCGCCACTCGCTAATCACCGGCGTCATGCATCAACGTTGGGCAAGCCCGCCAGCGCGGCTTCAACGGCTTCGACGGGATAGTCGTAATCCTTCAGTTTGTTTTGAGCGTAATCCATGTACGCCTGCATATCAAAATGACCATGACCGGACAAATTAAAGACGATTGAACGGCTGACCCCTTCTTCCTTGCATTTCAACGCTTCGGTGATGGCTTGCGCCACGGCGTGATTCGATTCCGGCGCGGGGATAATCCCTTCCGCCCGGGCGAATTGTATACCGGCGGCGAAGGCGTCGGTTTGGTGAACGGTGGTTGCTTCGATGGCGCCCAGCTCGAACAAGTGGCTCACCAGCGGCGCCATACCGTGATAGCGCAGTCCACCGGCGTGGATGGCGGGCGGCATGAATGAGCTGCCCAGCGTGTGCATTTTCACCATCGGGGTGAGATGCGCCGTGTCGCCGAAGTCGTAGGCGTAAGTGCCTTTCGTCAGCGTGGGGCAGGCGGCGGGTTCCACTGCCACAATGCGCGAGCCGGCTTCGCCGCGCAGGTTTTTCCCCACAAAGGGGAAGGCGAGTCCGGCGAAATTTGAACCGCCCCCCGCGCAGGCGATGACCACATCGGGATAATCATCCGCCATTTCAAACTGTTCCAGCGCCTCTTGTCCGATGACCGTTTGGTGCAGCAGCACGTGATTCAGCACACTGCCGAGACTGTATTTCGTGTTGGGGTCTGAGGCGGCAACTTCCACCGCTTCGGAAATGGCGATGCCGAGCGAGCCGCGCGAGTCGGGGTCTTGCGCCAGAATTGCCCGTCCGGCGTTGGTTTTGTTGCTGGGGCTGGGGGTGACGGACGCGCCGAAGGCTTCAATCAGCCCGCGCCGATACGGTTTCTGCTCGTAGCTCACGCGCACCATGAACACATCGCAGTCCAAGCCGAAGAAGGCGCACGCCATCGCCAGCGATGAACCCCACTGTCCCGCGCCGGTCTCGGTGGCGAGGCGTTTCACCCCTTCTTCTTTATTGTAAAAAGCCTGCGCCACGGCGGTGTTCGGCTTGTGAGACCCCACCGGACTGATGCCCTCGAATTTATAATAGATGCGGGCGGGTGTGTCGAGGGCTTTTTCCAAACGGCGGGCGCGGAAAAGCGGGGTGGGTCGCCATTGGCGGTAGATGTCGCGCACCGGGTCGGGGATTTCGATGAATTTTTCGGTGCTGACTTCCTGCACAATTAATTGCATAGGGAATAACGGGGCGAGGTCATCGGGTCCGATGGGCGGCCCTGTGCCGGGATGCAAAACAGGCGGTGCGGGTTCGGGTAAATCGGCTTGGATGTTATACCACACTTTGGGGATACGGTCTTCTGACAACACGTATTTTACCGTGCTCATAGATACTCCTTTTCGGTTGGGGAATTATTTCGGGGGAGTATAACACACGGCTGGCGTTGCGTCAATGAGGTTATAATATTCTTTTTGGGAAATATTCCTCAAAATTCAGGTTTGACGGATGCTTTTTTTGTGTTATAATCTTGAGAATTCTTAAGATAGCGACACACATACGATTACTCTACGGAAATACTATGTTTTCTGTGCGATAACACGGCGAACATTACCTGATTTTAGTGTATACCTCTTGAAATCCAGTCCTTATTTGAAAGGAGGTGTTGCCTTTACACTGAATAAAAAATCCATTGTATGTAAGCTTGTCACACAAATTTAGCTCTCTATTGTTGAGGAGACCCCAAAAGGAGAAATGTTTTATGCTTAAAAAAGTATTGGTAATGGTAGCCGTGTTGGCAGTATTTGCTCTGGTCGCGGCACAATGTTCGCAACCGACGGTCGAACAAGTAAAAGTGGAAGAACCGACTGCGACGCAAGCGCAGCAGGTACAAGAAGAACCGACCGCCGCCCAAGTTGCTGAAACGCAAGAAGTGAAAGAATCCCCGCAAGTTGTGGAAGTGCAAGAACCTTCCGAAAGCCGTTTGGAAACTGTCCGTAAACGCGGCAAACTGATTTGTGGTGGGAATGCTAACCTGGCAGGCTTCGGCGTGCTGGCAGATGACGGTTCATTCTCCGGCTTTGATATTGACTACTGTCGCGCCATTGCTGTGGCAATCTTTGGCGTTGCCGATGACTCCACGCTGGAAATTCGCCCCTTGAGCGCGAGCGACCGCCCCATTGCCCTGCAAACCAACGAAATCGACGTGCTGGTTCGTAACACCACCTACACCCTCAGTCGTGACACCGAATGGTCAGCGAATTTTGGTCCCACCACATTCTACGATGGGCAAGGTATGATGGTTCGTAAAGACAGCGGTATCACTTCGTTAGAAGATATGGAAGGCGCGAGCGTCTGTGTCCAAACCGGTACCACCACCGAATTGAACCTGGCTGACCAAATGGCACTGCGTGGCATCAACTACACCCCCAAAGTCTTCCCCGATGCCCCCAGCACCCTCGCCGCATTCCAAGCAGGCAACTGTGACGGCTTCACGACCGATAAATCCGGTCTGATTTCGCAGCAGCAAGAACTTGAAAACCCGGCTGACTACCAGATTTTGGGCGTCACCATGTCCAAAGAACCGCTCGGTCCCGCGTACGCACACGGCGACGACCAGTGGGCTGACATCGTTGACTGGACTGTCTACTGTACCATCTCCGCCGAAGAATTTGGCGTAAACTCCGGCAATGTTGACGAAATTGCCGGTTCTGCCGAAGACCCCAACATCCGCCGTATGCTCGGCGTGGAAGGCGACTTGGGCACCGGCTTGGGCTTGGACAACGATTTCTGCGCCAACATCATCCGTGAAGTTGGTAACTACGAAGAAATTTACAACCGTAACCTCGGTCCCGACACCCCCTTCAACGTACCGCGTGGCTTGAACAGCCTGTGGACAGACGGTGGCTTGCTGTACTCCCCGCCGTTCCGCTAAATCAACTCTCTCAGCACTTTGATGTGCTGAACCGACAGACACAGCCCGGCAATCTTGTTGGGCTGTGTTCTGTCCCACCTTGATTCAAAGGTCAGTATTTGAAGCGGAAATCTTGAAATGCTGACCCTTGAACCGCAGCGATGTGCAATCTGAATATCAGGAGAGCCAGATGAGCAATACTGCAATTCGTCAGCCTGACGACTCTGAACCCTCTACAACTGCAAATAAGTTTTCCCGAAACAGGTTGATAGCCTATTTTTTCATTGCGCTCGGCATTGTGTTGCTGGTTATCGGCGCGGTGAACCTCAATACCTGGCGGCAAATTGACCCGGAGCAGATAGCCCAAGCCCGTGTTGACCGCGAAACCGGATTATCCAAAGCCGAAGAAGTCGGGCTTTACACCCGGCAGTTGGAATCCGCCGCAACTGCCAAATCCGGCTATGCCAAACGCGCCTTCTGGTTCATTGTACTGGGGCTTTTTTCAATATGGCTTTCCAGAAATTGGCAGCGTTGGCGCGATGTGTTCTCGGAATATATGTTGTACGGATATAGTTTTGTGATATTCCCGCTGGGGTGGATATTATTTTTCTTTTATCCCACCCGCGGTGATAAGAACCGGAAGGTGATTCGCCGGAACATCGGCATTATGTCGTTGGCAGTCCCCGCCGGACTCATTGCTTATGAAGTTGTGCTGCTGTTGCAGGTCTTCGTCATTTCACCGTTGGGCAGCAGCGTTGCCTCCAGCGCGTTTTTGGTCGGTATCATCAATTTCTTCCTTTCCGCGCAGGTTTCGTTGCTGGTAGCCATTGCGGTGGGGGGATATGTCGCCTTCCAAACTAAAGACGTGCGCGCCATTTCGGTGGCGGGGCAGTTGGTGATTTTAGCCGTTGTGCTGGTGATTTTGAACTGGCTGGGCAACAACGCCGCCGCCGGCATCGAATCGCGCGGGCTGAGCGCCACGGAATTCGGCTTTTTAAAGAACACCGCCAGCTTCGACATTTCGGAACATCTCATCCCCTACGACAGAACCTATACCTACGGGCGCGCTTTCTTGGTTGGCGCGTTGAATACACTACTGCTCAGTGTGGTCGGTATCTTTTTGGCGACGATTCTGGGAGTGTTTGTCGGGATTGCGCGGTTGTCAACCAACTGGCTACTGGGTACGATTTCCCGCGCTTTTGTGGAGTTGATGCGCAACGTCCCGCTGTTGGTGTTGCTCTTCTTCATCTATGCCGGGGTCTTGCTGCAACTTCCGCAGCGCAAGGACACCATCCGCCTATTTGGAGACCGCATCTGGCTTAATAACCGTGGGCTGGCGATACCGTGGTTCAAACCCACCGAAACCTTTTCCGCGTGGATACCGTATCTGATTGTCGCCTTTTTGGTAGCATTAGTGCTATGGTATTTCCGCCGCCGCACCTATCCCACCACCGGGCGACCGGCATTTTCCGGCTGGTTTGTCTTACTCGGCTTTGTGGCAATTGCCGCCGTCGGTATTGTGATGGTGGATCCGCTGGTGTATCAAGTGCCGTTTATTGAAGGCTTCAACTATGCCAAAGACAACGAGCAAAAATATCTCGGCTTGGTGATGACCCCCGAATTCTTC
>JAJRSQ010000091.1 GCA_024278725.1 Chloroflexota bacterium | reverse complement strand
GCGCGGTATTCCCGCCATTGCCAATGGCGCGGCAACCGCCGCTGACTGGATGTCCGCCGCATCGTTCATCTCAATGGCTGGGTTGATTTCCTTCCTGGGGTATGACGGCGCAATCTATCTGATGGGCTGGACGGGCGGTTACGTGTTGCTCGCGCTGTTGCTCGCGCCTTATCTGCGGAAGTACGGAAAATACACCGTCCCCGATTTTGTGGGCGACCGCTACTACTCTCAGACCGCGCGTTTGGTGGCAGCTATCGCCGCGATTTTCGTCTCGTTCACGTATGTGGCGGGGCAGATGCGCGGCGTCGGGATTGTCTTCAGCCGCTTCTTGGGCTTGCCGGTCAACTGGGGGGTTGTCGTCGGGGTGGTGATTGTCTCGTTCTTCGCGGTGTTGGGGGGGATGAAAGGTATCACCTGGACGCAGGTGGCGCAATACACGGTCATCATCATCGCCTACCTGATTCCGGCGGTGGCGCTGGCAATTGCCATCACCGGCATTCCCATTCCCCAATTGGCGTTGACCTTTGGCGATATTGTTCCCAAGCTGAACCGGATACAGATGGACTTGGGGCTGGGGTCGTATGTGGCATCTCATAAAAATATGATAGACGTGCTGGCAATCACCATCTCGCTGATGGTGGGTACGGCAGGGTTGCCGCACGTGATTATTCGCTTCTACACTGTGCCCTCTCCGCGTGATGCCCGTTATTCTGCCGGTTGGGCGCTCTTCTTTATTGCGTTGCTGTACACCACTGCCCCCGCGATGGCATCTTTTGCCAAATTCAACCTCATCAACACCCTGCACAATCTGCCTGTGGGGGAACTTGAAACCCGCGCCGATTTGGCATGGGCACGCTCATGGGAGGCGACCGGATTGCTGAAATTCGAGGATAAAAACGGCGATGGGGTATATCAGATGGCGAAGGGTGATACCAATGAGGTCTTCATTGACCGCGACATCATTGTGTTGTCCACGCCGGAAGTTGCCGGATTAGCCGGTCCGGTCATCGCGTTGGTTGCCACCGGCGGTTTGGCGGCGGCGCTCTCGACGGCGGCAGGATTGTTGCTCGTCATTTCCAGTTCCCTTTCGCACGATATTTACTTCCGCCTGATGAACCCTGACGCAACCGAACAACAACGGTTGCTGGTGGGACGGGTGATCATTCTGCTGGCGGTGATTGTAGCGGGGTATTTCGGTATCAATCCCCCGGGCTTCGTTGCGGAGGTGGTTGCCTTCGCCTTCGGGCTGGCAGCCGCCAGTTTCTTCCCCATAATCATTCTAGGCATCTTCGACAAGCGCGCCAACGACAAAGGCGCTATCGCCGAGATGTCCGTCGGGCTGGTTTTCACCGCATTCATGATTCTGATGATGCGCTCCACCAAACTCTTCGGTACGCCTGAACCCTTGATGGGACCGTTCTTCGGCATTTCCGCACAGGGTATCGGTACAGTGGGGATGTTGCTCAACTTTGCGGTGACCTACATTGTGTCACGTGCCACCACGCCGCCCCCGCAAAATATTCAAGAGATGGTGGAACGGGTGCGCATTCCTTCCGGCGCAGGTCATGCACACGTCCATTAATATCATCACCATCTGAAGATTGTTTGAAAAACGGAGATGGCTCACGACCCTTCGTGAGCCATCTCCAACTGTCACCAACTCCCCCCAATCGGCTGGTTGGGGAACACGCACAGGGGAGGCTTTATGTCCGCATATGATAATGTTTACAACCGTTCGCTCACCGACCCGGCAGGATTTTGGGCAGACGCCGCGCAGGATGTCCATTGGTTCAAAAAATGGGACAAAGTGCTCGATGATTCCCGTGCGCCCTTTTACAAATGGTATGCCGGTGCGGAAACAAATAGCTGCTACAACGCGCTCGATATTCACGTTGCCGGCGGGCGCGCCGAACAACTCGCGCTGGTGTACGACAGCCCGGTGACGGGTGTGGTCAAAAAATACACCTATGCCCAACTGCTCGATGAAGTTTCCCGCTTTGCGGGCGCGCTGGCAGGTTTGGGTGTTGAAAAAGGCGACCGGGTCATCATCTATATGCCCATGGTTCCCGAAGCGGCAATTGCCATGCTGGCGTGCGCGCGCATCGGGGCTATCCACTCGGTGGTTTTCGGAGGGTTTGCCGCCCATGAGCTGGCAATTCGCATTGATGATGCCCGCCCCAAAGCCATTATTTCCGCATCCTGTGGCATCGAAGTGAACCGCGTCATCGAATATAAACCGTTGCTCGACCACGCGATTGAACTCGCCAAAGAAAAACCGGACAGTGTGGTCATTCTACAGCGCCCGCAGGCGCAGGCATCCATGGTGGACGGGCGCGACCACGATTGGGGCGAGTTGATGAGCGCGGCGAAGCCGGTCGATTGTGTGCCCGTCGCCGCCACCGACCCGCTGTACATCCTGTACACTTCCGGCACAACCGGCATGCCCAAAGGGGTGGTGCGAGACAACGGCGGACATTTGGTTGCCCTCAAATGGAGCATGAAAAACGTGTACGGCGTGGATGCCGGTGATGTTTATTGGGCGGCATCCGATGTCGGCTGGGTGGTGGGACACTCTTACATTGTGTATGGACCTCTTTTCAAAGGGTGTACCACCATTCTGTATGAAGGGAAACCCGTCGGCACGCCGGACCCCGGCGCATTCTGGCGCGTGATTTCAGACCATCGGGTGAATGTACTTTTCACCGCGCCGACCGCCTTCCGCGCCATCAAACGCGACGACCCCAACGGCGATTATATCCGCAAATACAATCTGGATTCGTTCCGCACGCTCTTTTTGGCGGGCGAACGGTGCGACCCCGACACCCTCCACTGGGCGGAAGACCACCTCAACGTGCCGGTGATTGACCACTGGTGGCAAACGGAAACGGGCTGGCCCATCGGCGCGAACTGTATGGGGCTGGGGATGTTCCCCGTGAAAGCCGGTTCCTGCACCAAACCCGTGCCCGGCTACGATGTCCGTATTTTGGATGAAAGCGGCTACGAAGTCGAAGCGGGGAAAATCGGCAGTATTGTGGTGAAATTGCCCCTCCCGCCCGGCACGCTCACCACCCTGTGGCACAATGATGACGGCTTCCGCGAAGCCTATCTCAACCATTATCCCGGCTATTACCTCACCGCCGACGCCGGATTTAAAGATGAGGACGGCTACCTTTCCATTATGAGCCGCACCGACGACATCATCAATGTGGCGGGGCATCGTCTTTCCACCGGCGCGATGGAACAAGTGCTGGCGGCGCACCCCGATGTGGCAGAATGTGCCGTCATTGGGGTGAATGATGATTTGAAGGGAGAAGTGCCGCTCGGCACGGTGGTGCTGCAAGCGGGCGTTGAACGCGACCACAACGAGATTGTCCGCGAATTAATCCAACTGGTGCGTGATGAAATCGGTCCGGTGGCATCGTTCAAAATCGCCGCGGTGGTGAAACGGTTGCCCAAAACCCGCTCCGGGAAAATTCTACGCGGCACGATGAAGAAGATTGCCGACAACACCCCCTATCGCATGCCCGCCACCATCGACGACCCGGTCATCCTGGACGAAATCACGGAGGCGCTTGCCGCCTTGGGGTATCCCAAAGAACATGTCGCCGCCTGATAATCGGATATTCGCCACGCCAATGATTTGGTGATATGATTGACGCATACAATTGAGTTGTTCACCGCAATAAATCTCAACCCCGGCGACGTTGTCGGCACACATTTTCAGGCAGAGAGCATCTATGGATTTTCTTCGCGCACAATTTCCATTTGACCGTTTGACGCACGATGAATTGGCGTTGGTTGAGGCACATCTGGCAACCCTCACTGTTCCCCACGGCACGGTTTTGTTGCAACAGGGCGGTGAGCCGAGCCGGTATCTGTATGTCATCAAAGACGGCATGGTGCATTTCTTGCGCGACGGGCGCATCGCTCAGATTCTGGAAGAGGGAGATATGTTTGGTTTTCCCTCCATGTTGAATGGCGGTGCGCCCGCCGTTGATGTTGTGGCGCAAGATACTGTCACCGTGTACACCATCCCCCGTCACGTCTTTCATGAGCTGGTGAAAAACGTTGACTTCGCGGAATTTTTCCTCAAAACCCTCAGCGAGCGCCTGCGGAGCATGTCGCCGATGGCGGGCGCGTCCCCCCTTTCCGGGAACATCACCGCCCCGGTGGCGGAACTCATCACCCGCCCGCCGATTTTTGTGCCGGAAACCGCCACCGTTGAACAAGCCGCCAAAGCGATGCGCCGGGCATGGGCAAGCTCAGTCCTCGTCGATTCAACGCCCCCCGGCATCGTCACCGACCGCGATTTGCGCACCCGCGTGCTGGCAAACGGACTGGGTCCCGAAACCTCCGT
>JAJRSQ010000090.1 GCA_024278725.1 Chloroflexota bacterium | reverse complement strand
GGGCATGCCCATCCCCGTGTCCGTCACCGAAAGGCGCACATAATAGCCCGGCGCAAGCCCCGAAAAGGGCGAAACTTCATCGGTGGCGAAATAGCTGTTTTCGGTGCTGATGGTCACTTCGCCGCCCAGCGGCATCGCGTCGCGGGCGTTGACCACCAAATTCAAAATGATTTGCTCCATTTGCGATGGATCCATCTTCACCAAAAGCAGGTCGTCGGAGATGTTGAACTTCAACAGAATATCATCGCCGATGATGCGGCGCAACATTTTCGCCAGGTTGTTGACGGTTTCATTCACGTCCATCAACTGCGGACGGATGAGCGTTTTGCGGCTGAACGCCAGCAGTTGCCGTGTCAGTTCCGCCGCGCGATTGCCCGCGCCCAAGATATTCTGCGCCATTTCCCGCTCATCGCTCCCCGGTTTTGCCTGCCGCACCAGCATATCGGCATACCCGTTGATGGCGGTGAGCAGGTTGTTGAAATCGTGCGCAATGCCACCGCTCAATTGCCCAATCGCTTCCATTTTTTGCGACTGGCGATACTGCTCTTCCAGTTTCAGTGAATCCGTGATGTCGCGTTTGACCGCCACAAAATTGACCACTTCTCCGGCAAGGTTGCGCACCGGGCTGATGACCATTTCTTCCGTAATCAATCCGCCGTCTTTGCGCTGGTTCACAATTCGCCCCTGCCAGATATTGCCGTTGCAAATGGTCGTCCACATTTCCGAGTAAAATTCATTTGATTGTTGACCGCTGTTCAGGATGCGCGGCGTTTTCCCCAATACTTCGTCCCGTGAATAGCCGGTTGATTTTTCAAAAAACGGGTTGACGTAAATGATGCGCCCGTCAATATCAGTGATGAAAACACTTTCTCCGGCTTGCTCAATGGCGGTGATGAGGCGACTATGTTGCCATGATAATTGGAAACGCGCCAGTACCGCGCCAACTTGGTCGGCGACTTGTTGCGCCAAAGAAATTTCATCGGGGGTCAGGGGTAACGGCTCGAAGTAAAAGAGGGCAATACCGCCGAAGCGTTTGCCGCCGAAGGCTACGGGCAGCATCACCAACCCTTTGATGTGCCGCCGGGTGAAGTCTTCGCGCGCCGCTCCCATGATTGAAAATTCATCGGGGTTGTGCAACACAAAGGTGTGGTCATGTTCAAGCAGTTCTTTCACCAGCGGGTTTTGCCGGGGATAGAATATCCGTCCGATGAAGGAGGCTCGCGGGTTCGGCGTGGTGTCCGCCACAATTTCCAACTCCGAAAAATCGTCGTTGAGGCTGCCGCCCACCACCTGCGCCGTGCTGAAGGTGTGGTGCAATTCGTCGCACACCACTTGGAATATTTCTTCGGGGGTGGTGGCAGTGATGCCGGCGGCAATCACTTTGTTCAGCAGCGCCAGTTCACGGTTTCGTTGCCGGATGCGAGCGTCATCGCGCCGCCGTTGGATGGCGTTCACTATCACATCCCCAACCGTTTCCAGCAAGACAATATCCTCCTCCGCCCAGACGCGCCGCGTGCGCACGTCATCCAATCCCATGAAACCCACCAATTTCCCGGCGAATATCATCGGCACAACCACCAATGATTGAACGTGATGCGCTATCAGCATTTGCCGGATATTTTCGGCTTCCGGGGGGAGGTCTGCCACGTTGGGGATATGAATAATCTCCCCTTTTTCCAGAAAGCCCATCCACCACGGGTAATTTGCCGAGCGGACATTTTGCATGACCGCCAATTGCGATTCAATGCCCTCCGCGCACCATTCGTGCGTTTTATTCATTATCGCGCCGTCGTCGGTGAACAGATAGACGTAACTGCGGTCGGCGCGGACAAATTGCCCGATGTCCGCCAGCGACTCAATGATGGCGGTATCGGTATCGACTATCGGGCAGTTGGCAAAGCGGGTGGAAATGGTGGTCACCCGTTCTTCAAATTTATGACGATATTCCAACTGCCGGAGCATCTCTCGCTGCTCGGTGATGTCGCGGTAAAAAGCGGCAATCAGGGTTTCGTCGTCGGTTTCAATCACCGCCAATGAAATATCGAAATATGCCAGCGAGCCGTCTTTGCGGCGCTGCATATTGCTGATGCGGGTTCGCTCGCCGCGCAAAATAGCGTCAATATGGAAGCGGACATCTTCCGGCTCATACACCGACAGCACATCCATCATGGATGCGCCCAGCAGTTCATCGGGGGTGAAGCCGAGCATCTCGCAATAAGCATTGTTCACATCGAGGATGGTTGCGTCGGCGTTGAAAAGCAGATAGCCGTCTTGAATGGTATCGTAAATGCGGCGGTTGAACGCCACTTGTCGGCGCAGTGCGTTGGTTATCCGAACACGGTCAATCGCCAGCGCGATTTGGTTGGAAACGAATTTCAGGATGCCCAGTTCTTCCGCGCCGTAGCGGTTGCGTTCGGTGTAACTTTGCACCGCCAGCACGCCGATGACCCGTTCCGCGATTTTCAGGGGCACGCCAGCCCAATCGCGCGCGCTCGGTCCGCGGGGTTCAATTTCCCCCCGCTCAATGAGCGTTTCAAAATCACTGCCCGATGCCAGCAGCGGGTTTCCCGTACGCAGGACATATTCCGTCAAACCTCTGCCCAATTTCGACGGCGGCGGCGGTTCAACTTCCAAATCGTCCTTAAAATAGGGGAAGCTGAGCAAATCCGTCTCTTCATCATACAGCGCGATGTAAAAATTTCGCACCGGCATCAGCCTGCCCACCGAAGTATGAATGGCGGCAAAAAGTTCCGGCAGGTCATCCAGCGTGATGGCGGCTTCGGCGATGCGATACGATATTTCCTGAATTTGCTGCTGATGATGCCGTCCCAATCCGAATGCCAGCGTATTTTCAATTTCCTTCAACAAGTGCAACTCATCCGCGCTGAAAAAATCGGGGGCGTCCGCGTACAGGCTGATGGCGCCAATGGTGTGATTTTCGGTTTTAATGGGGATGGCGGCAGCGGAATGATAACCGTACTGCGTCGCCCGGTCGTTCCAGCGTTCAAAATCAGCATGTTCGATGATGTAGTTGAAAGAGACCGTTTCGCCGCGTTGGATTGCCTGCCCGCCGGGACAATTTTTCTGCGGGGAATCGGGGGCGATCACAATTTTCACCGCGTCGAGATAATCGGGGCGCGCGCCCGACACGGCAACGGGTTCCAGCACAAAAGTATCCGGGTTCAGAATACCTGCCCACGCCAGCGCAAAATGCCCCTGGTCAGTGAGGATTGAACAAACACACTCCAGCAACGCTTGCCGGTCTTCAAAATGGAGGACGGCGGCGTTCACCTGACTCAGCACGGCGTAAAGCCGATTGGCGCGCAACAGTCTCGCTTCCGTTTGCTTCTGTTCCGACAGGTCAACCATCACCCCGACGATGCCCGCCGGGTTGCCGTCGGCATTGAAAAAGGCGGCTTTACTGAGGAAAAAATCGCGGCGAACACCGTCGGCGCAAAGCACCTTGCTTTCATAAAATTGCGCACCCGGCGAATTCAACACGAGCCGGTCGTGCGCCATATAAACTTCCGCCAAATCCGGGGGGATGTTGGGATTTAGATCCTCAATGGTTCTGCCGATAATTTTTTCTTTGGGCAACCCCAAGATGAGGTCGGCAAAGGCGTTATTGCAGCCGATATATTCTCCCTCCGCATTTTTGTAAAATACCGGGCTGGGGATGGTATCGAGCAGGGTTTCCATGAAGTTCAGGTTATCCTGCAAAGTTTGCTGGGCTGCAACCCGCTCGGAGATGTCGCGCACAATGCTTTGGACGACCTTTGTGCCGCCAAACTCCACCAATTGCGATGAGATTTCCACCGGCATCAGCGAGCCGTCTTTGCGGCGTTGCACGCGCTGAAACTGCACGCCACCGCGCTGCATTTGTTCGATGAGGGCGGCATTTTCCTCGAAATCCCCATTGTGGTTCAGTTCCTCAAAGGTCATCCGCAACAATTCTCGGCGGGTATAACCCAACCGGCGGGCGGCATTCTCGTTCACCTCAATGAAACGGTGGGTATCGGGGTCGGCGATGAAAATGCTGTCGTTGGCATTTTCAAACAAAGCGCGGTATCGTTCCTCCGATTCCATCAGCGCCGCCTGCGATTCTTCCAGTTCCGCCACCGTATTTTCCAACTGCTCCAGCGAGCGCACCAGCGATGAGGTGGTTTGGTTGAATGCCGTGCCCAAAGCCTGCAACTCGGCAGGGGCATCAGCGGAGACGGCGGCTTGCAAAAAATAGTTGCCGGCGGTGATGCGCTGCGCCGTCGTCACCAAATCTTCCACCGGCGCAACCACCGAGCGCACCACATGCCGGCTGACGTACATCCCCACCAGCATGGTCGTGAAAATCACCCCCAAACTGAGGAACAAAGAAAGGAAACCCAAATGCAGACCGTTCCACAGCGTGTCTTCCACCACCACGCCCAGTGTCTGCCGCCCCAGTTCCACCGGCTCCACCACGCGCAGCACTTTTTCGCCCATCAATCCCGGCTGAAGCGCCGAGTCGTTGGCGGGCCACGTCACGGTTACGCCGCGCAAAACCAGCGTCGGGTTGCGGTGAGCAATAACCCGCCCGCGGTCATCAATGATGTAGGTCTGTTCAAACGGAGGAAGGTGCGCGTCGGTCATCAAAAGCCACATCGCGCGGACATCCATATCCACCGCCAGCACACCGTCCACCGAGTTGTCGGAAAGTTCAACCAGCGGCACGGCAACCGTTATGTATGGGTTGCCGGTTTCCACATCGAACCAAACGGTGCTGAAATATGTCTCGCGTGTGGTGCGGGGCGTGCCGAATTCGGCGGTATTGGCGCGGTTGGTCAGTTCCGACGGCGCAATCACCCGCAAACGGGAAAGCCGGAGAACCTCCATCCCGTCAGCGTCCAGCAGTCTGATTTCGCTGTAGGAATGGTCGCCGGCGAATAAGCCGCTCAGCAGCCGGTATTGTTCGTCTGCGGAGAGGGCGTGCACGTCGCTGGTTTCAGCGAGCAATTCCAATTGCACCACGTGGGTATCAATGAGGCTTTTTATTTCGGTGGCAACGTGCATCGCCGATTGCTGCTGGCTGGCAATTGTCTCCGATTTTTCTTCCAGAAAGCTTTGCCAAGCAATGATTGAGCCAATCAATAATGCGGGGAGGATGGAGAGGAGGATTATCAACAAATTTAATCTGGCTTTGATTGAATTCAGCACAAAATACCTCATCAGCGGAGAATGGTATCCGCTTGATGCAAAATGTTCGCCGGAATTGTGATACCCAACGCATTTGCCGCATTCATATTCACAAAGAGAAATACATCCGCGGTTTCAACGGGCAAATCGGCGGGAGAGATGCCTGAAAGAATTTGCTGCGCCATTCGCGCGGCGGTTTGCCCGGTGTTGTTGTTCTCGATGAAATAGCCGAACAACGCCCCATCTTCAAATTGCCGGATTGTATTGGCTATTATCGGAATTTTCCGGGCGTTGGCAAATTGTTTGATGACCGCCCAGCTTGTGCTGTTTTGCACCACTAAATCGGGCATAATGATGATGGCGTCAAAAGGGAGCGGTTCATCTTCCGGTAAAGTTTGCAGGTACGCCGCAAGGTCATCGGTATTTTTTACCGGCGTTTCCACAAGGGACATCCCCAAGATGGCGGCATCTTCCCGCACACGGGAGAGCATCACCGGGGCGGTGGGATAATCCGGGTCGTAGGGCATCCACACGCGGCGGTATGCCGGGTTGATTTTCTGCAGAAATTCCAGCCGTTTGCCGATGAAGATTTCCAGCGGGTTGCGCACGCCGGTGAGATTGCCGCCGGGATGGCGCAAATCGTCCACGATACCCGTTTCTTTGGGGGCAAGCACGATGGCAAAGACGACGGGGACATCGGTGTTTTCGGTGGCGCGGCGAGCCGCCAGCGCCGCCCCGTTGGTGACGGTGAAGATTAAGTCCACGTTGTCGGCGACGAATGCTTCGGCGAAGTCGCGCATGGCGTTCGGGTCGCCGTATGCCTGTTTCACCGTGTAGGTGATATTCTCGCCTTCAATGTAGCCGTAATCCGTCATACGCTGCTTGAAACCGTCAACCACGCTTTCAAACAATTCAGCACCCATCAGAATGCCAACGTGAAAAACCTGCGGGGGGGAGGCAGGGGCAGAACAGGCGGGCAACATCAAAATTCCCACCAGCAACAACCCTGCAAAAATAATCCAAGCAGTTTTTCCGCGCATATCACCATCCACAGACACGCTTAAAAAAAGCGGGCTACAATATAATCATTGTAACCCACTTGAACCCTTGATACAAGCCCATCCAAGATTCAACCGTAAATCTTTACGTGAAATTTACGTTTATGCCATTGTCGCCAGTCTATCTTCCAGCTTTTCCGCCTGCGCACGCAAATCGGCGAGTTTGATGCGTTCCCGGTCAACCACGGCGGCGGGGGCTTTATTCACGAAGTTTTCATTCGCCAGCATTTTTTCTGTGCGGGCAATGCCCTGCCGAATGTGCGCCAGCTCGGTCTGCAATCGTTCGCGTTCGGCGGCGATGTCCACCAAGCCCGCCAGCGGCAGGTAGATTTCAATACCCCCTTCAATCACAATGGTCAGGGCGTTATCCGGTTTGTGCGATAGTGTTTCCGCCACATTGAGCGCTCCGGCGTCGAGCCGCGCCAATTCCACCAGCATATCTTTTTGGCGATTGATGACCTTCGTTTTCGCTCCGGCGGCAATGCGCGCCGAGATACGTTTCCCCGGCGGGACATTATATTCCGAGCGGGCGTTCCGAATGGCGCGAATGATGTTGATGAGCATGGTCATGTCCGCTTCCGCGCGGTCATCGGTCATGCCGGGTTGGGGCCATTGCGCCAGCATGAGCGTGTCGCCGGTGTGCGGCAGATGCTGCCACGCCGCTTCCGTGACAAAGGGGATGTACGGATGCAACAGGCGCAGCGCGCGCTCCAGCACGTGGGTCAGCACCTGCCGGGTGGTCGCCGCCACGCGGCGGTCGCCCCCTTTGAGGCGGATTTTGGCAATTTCGATGTACCAATCGGCAAATTCGCTCCAGAAGAATTCGTACAGCTTCCGCCCCGCCTCCCCGAAATTATAATCGTCAATCAAGCGGGTGGCGTCGGCAATTGCCCGATTCAAACGGCTCATAATCCAATTGTCCGCCAAACTGAGCGCCGCCAAATTCATGGTGTTCCCCGCCTCAATGCCGTCATCCTGCAAACTATGCACCACGAAGCGGGTGGCATTCCAGATTTTATTGCTGAAATTGCGATTCGCCGCCACTTTTTCCAGCGACAGGTTCATATCGTTGCCGGGTGTTGAGCCGGTGAGCAGGGTGAAACGCAGCGCGTCCGTGCCGTATTTGTCCATCACTTCCAGCGGGTCAACCACATTGCCGTAGGTTTTGCTCATCTTCCGTCCGTGTTCATCGCGCACCAATCCGTGCAGATAAACGGTGTGGAAGGGCGGTTTTTCGGTGAACTGCAACCCCTGCATAATCATCCGCGCCACCCAGAAAAAGAGGATGTCGTAGCCGGTTTCCATCACGTCGGTGGGATAGAAGCGGCGCAGGTCGGGGGTGTCGTCGGGCCAGCCGAGGGTGCTGAAGGGCCACAGCCCGGAACTGAACCACGTGTCGAGCACGTCGGGGTCTTGCGCCAGATTCGCACCGGCGCATTTCGGGCAGGCGGTCGGGTCTTCGCGGGCGACGATAGTTTCGCCGCAATCCCGGCAGTACCACACCGGAATGCGATGCCCCCACCACAATTGACGGCTGATGCACCAATCGCGGATGTTTTCCAGCCAGTGGTTGTACACTTTGGCGAACCGTTCGGGGATGATGCGGATTTGTCCGCTGTTCACCGCGTCCAAGCCCGCGTCCGCCAGTCCGCGCATCTTCACGAACCATTGGGTGCTGACCAGCGGCTCGACAATTTCACCGCCCCGCTGTGAACGGGGCACTTGATGACGATAATTTTCCACGCGGATGGTCAATCCGGCGGCTTCCATATCCGCCCACAGTTTTTTGCGGCATTCAAACCTGTCCAGCCCCGCGTATTGCCCCGCATTTTCGTTCATCGTGGCATCTTTGTTCATCACATTGATGATTTGCAGCCCGTGCCGTTTGCCAATCTCGAAGTCGTTGGGGTCGTGCGCGGGGGTGATTTTCAGCGCGCCCGTGCCGAATTCCATATCCACATATGTATCCTGAATGACGGGGATGGTGCGCTTGAGCATCGGTACGAGGCACGTTTTGCCGATGAGATGGCGGTAGCGTTCATCATCGGGGTGGACGCAGACGGCGGTATCGCCCAGGATGGTTTCGGGGCGGGTGGTTGCCACGGGCAGGTAATCGTCCGTCCCGGCGATGGGATATTTGAAGAAGTAAAGTTTGCCGTCTTCCTCGGTGTATTCCACTTCCAAATCGCTGACGGCGGTTTGAAGTCCGGGGCTCCAGTTGATGAGATATTCGCCGCGATAGATGAGTCCTTTTTCGTACATGGTCACAAAAGCTTCGCGCACCGCACGCGACAGCCCTTCGTCCATCGTGAAGCGCTCGCGGTCCCAGTCGCAGCTCGCGCCAAGGCGGCGCAATTGGCGTACGATGTGTCCGCCGTACTTTTCTTTCCACTCCCACGTGCGGCGCAGAAACTCTTCGCGCCCGATTTCTTCGCGGCTCGTCCCTTCGCGGCGGAGCATCTTTTCCACCTGCAACTGGGTGGCGATGCCCGCGTGGTCGGTGCCGGGAATCCACAGGGCGGCTTCGCCTTTCATACGGTGGTAGCGGGT
>JAJRSQ010000089.1 GCA_024278725.1 Chloroflexota bacterium | reverse complement strand
TGTCATCCGGTTTGTGGGCGATGACCGTCAAGCCCATCAGCACCACTGTGCCCGCCGATTGGGTTTTCAACAAGCCCCCCCAATTGGTGTATTTCAAATTCGACACATCCACCGAAAATAAAACCCAGAACTTTGAGGTTCTTTCCGCCGACGCGAGTGTCATCGGGTCGGTGGCGTTGCCGGGCGGCACGGTCATTTTCCCCGGCGACCCCATCACGGTGACGGTTGCCATCTTCAATAACGAAGGTATCGGGCGGCGCGTGGAGGTTCAGCCCGGCGAGGCGTTCACCATCACCCTGCCCAGCGGCGGGTATAAAGTGGTGGTGCATTCGCAGAATCCGCAGTACCTGGGACCGACCATCGACCCCATTTT
This sequence comes from Chloroflexota bacterium, assembly GCA_024278725.1. GTDB lineage: Bacteria > Chloroflexota > Anaerolineae > 4572-78 > 4572-78 > JANTHQ01. The sequence continues at coordinate 8,114 of JAJRSQ010000089.1, read as the reverse complement.
TGTGGAACCGAACAGCACCTTCGATTTGGGGGTAATTACGTTGGTGGCGAAAGATGCGGTCATCACCGGCACAGTGACGGATGGAACGGTCGGCGTGGCGGGTATCCCCGTGACGGCGTGGCGTGACGGCACACCTGAAATTGTGCACGCCACCACCGCCGCCGATGGCAGCTACGTTTTGCCGGTGGTCGCGGGGGATTGGCGCGTGCGCCCCGCCCCCAAACCTTCCCAGTCTTACATTTACATGGGCGGCGCAACAGCGGTATCGCTCGCCGCCGGTGAGACGGTATCCAATATTGATTTCGCACTGACGACAGCGGGTATCGCGCTCAACGGCGTGTTGGTGGATGAAAGCGGCGTTCCGTTTACGGATGTGGACGGTTGGGCAGTTGCCAAGAGTACCACTTCCCCGTTGCACAATGGCGCGCCCATCAAAAACGGCGCGTTCACCATGTATCTCCCGGCGGGAACGTACAAAGTGGCGGCGCATCCGGCGGGCGGCAGCCGGTATATGTTCAGCGCAGAACGGGAAGTCACCATCACCCCCTCATGGACGGGACCGCTGACGCTCACGGTGAAGCTGGAAGATGCGATCATCTCCGGTGCGCTGTGGAATCCCCGCACGGAAACAGTGGTGACGGGGGTGGAAGGCGCGGTCGGCGCGTGGATGGGCAATGATTGGAGTGCCACCCGCATCGACCCCGGCAATGGCACGTACCGCTTGGATGTTGCGGCGGGCGTGTGGCATCTCGGATATCGCATTGACCCCACCTCGAATTACCTGAAATTGGCGCGAGTCATCAATGTGCCGGTGTCATCGGGGCAAAATAAAGCTGTGCAGCTGCCTGTGGTGGAAAAAGATGCCGCCATCACCGGTACTGTGCTGGCGCCGAACGGTTCGCCGTTGGGCGGGGCGCCGGTGCTGGCGCACGGCATCAATTCCGATGTCACACTGCACACCCGCAGCGCCGCCGATGGCTCGTTCCGAATGGCGGTTCCGGCGGGGCGATACCGGCTCGGTGCGGCGGGGGGAGACCCCGGCTGGATTAAGCCGGTCGAGCTGGATGTCGCAGTTGCCACGGGCGAAACGTCCGGCGGGCATACCCTGCAATTCCAACTCCCCGACGTGACCATCAGCGGAGCGTTGAGCATCAGCACCGCCGGTTTGAACGGCAACGCGCTGGTGTGGGCGTGGTCGGAAGATGGCGGTTTTGTGAAAGGTCGCTTCCCGATAACCAATTCGGCGGGGAGCTACTCGTTCGGTGTGATTTCCAACACGCTGTGGCACGTTGGGGCGGCGTTTGAAACGGATGAATCCTACTGGGTGGCGCGAGACTCGGTGGCTGTGGGCGGCAGCAATGCCACGCTCGATTTGGCGCTGACGGGACCAAACCCGAAACCCGCGCCCGTGGTGGTCACGTTTGATGCCGCGAACCCGCAGCGCATCGAACTTTCGGACGGCACGCGCATCTACATTCCCGCCGGGGCAATGCCCGTGACCGGCGAAGTCACCCTGCGGGTAGTGCCCATTGCGACCCTGTCGCAGCAGCGACACGCTTCCAACGTTTACGGCTACGGCTACGCCTTCCTCGCCACCGACAGCACGGGGCAGCCCATCGAATCCAACTTCAACCAAGATGTCATCATCGGCTTCACCTATGATGATGCGGAACTCGTGCGGCAGGGCATTTACGAGCCACGCCTCAAACCGGCGTATTATTCCACCACCGACAATTCGTGGACATTCCCCAACAGCTACGCCGTGGACATGGTGAACAACATCGTCACCATGCAGATTGACCACTTCACCGATTTCGTCCTCACCGCAGACCCGCCGTTGATGGTGTACCTGCCGTTGGTGATGAAGTAGTTTCCATCGCGTGATGCGTGAAACGTGAGTGACATACCATCACGTTTCGCGCATCGCGTTTTTCATTAAGGGTATATTTTACAAAAAATGCACCCTGTGCTATCCTGCTCCCATTATGCAAAACAGGAACACCATCAGCGCTCAAAAATTCACCAAACGCACCAAGAAGCCCGACCCGTGGTTGGGAGTTTTGTGTTGATGCGCTGAATCCGGTTGCAACCAAAGCCGATTGTCCCAACCTTTTGGAGACAGTCGGCTTTTTTTATTACCCAAATTAAAGAGGTGCGAAAATGGCTCAACCCACATTTCAATTCAAAGATTATCAACCCCGTCAATTGGAAATCATTGATACAACTTTGCGGGAAGGTTCGCAGTCGTCGCTGCTGCATGACCGCTACAAATATTTCTTCAACCAAACCGACAAGCAGGAAATTGCGCGGGCATTGATTGTCTACGGCGTGAAATTCCTGGAGCTTTTTTCGCCGGTGGTCAGCCCGCAGGAAAAGGACGATTTCGCCGCCGTGAAAGCCGTGCGCGACTCGCTGATTGCCCAAAAAGGATACACCTTCCTGCTGGCGCACGTCCGCACCCACCCCGACGATGTGGCAGCCGCCATCGAAGCGGGGTGCGACGGGCTGAACTTCTATTTCGGCACTTCGGATGTTTCCCGCTCGTTCAATCACGGCAATTCACTGGAAAAAATTGTGGAACGGGCGCTGCCGCTATTGGAAGATGTGCGCCGAAACTATCCCCATTTAATTTTGCGGTTCAGTGGGGAGGACGCTTTCCGCACCCGTCCGGAAGATTTGTTTTTCGTGTATGACCGGCTCGCGCCATTGGTTGACCGCATCGGCACGCCGGACACGGTGGGGGTCGCCACCCCCGCCGCCGTCGCCGAGCGGATGGCGCTTCTGCGCGAGCGATACCCGCAACTGGATTTGGAGGGACACTTCCACGATGACCGGGGCTATGCCCTGCTCAACGCCCTCACCGCCGTCACCCACGGGATGCGCTACCTCAACACCACCCTGTTGGGCATTGGCGAGCGTTCCGGCATCACTTCAATGACCGCACTGCTGTTCAATTTGTATATCGACCGGGAATATGACCGGCTGGAAGGGTATCATCTGCGCGGGTCATACCCCATCAACGTGATGCTGGCGGATAAATTGCGGAAACTCGTGCCATCAAAAGAGCCGGTCAGTCTGACCAACCGCACCCACGCGGCGGGGGTGCATCAAAAAGCTGTGCTGAACAATCCGCTGGCATACGAAGCGCACCCGCTCGATTTGTTCGGTGTGACCGAGTCGGAGATTCTGCTGGGACCGTTGAGCGGGTGGAATGTGGTGCATTATTATCTGAAGGAAATTAAAGGGTTCAACATCGGGGAGGGGATGGCGAAAAAAGTAGCGGCGGCATTCAAAGAGCGGGTGTACCATTTACAGCCGAGCGAATCGCCGGGGGAAATGCTGGAAGCGTTGGCGGAAAACGAGTTCGGCTTGCACCGCATCGCGATGCCCGCCCGTTTCAAAGATAGTATCGTGCAGGTGATGTCGGCTAGCGAGCGGGAGTCGCCGTTTGCCACACCCACCGCACCGATAGAACCATCCCGCTCAATCCCGCCAGCGTGAGCCATCCGCCCCAGCCCAGCGTGATGGGAGCGGCGTACACGGCGGCGATGGCGTCTTGCACCAGAAAAAACTGTCGCAACGCCAGCACGGTGGCGAACAGCCCCGCAATGGTGGCGGCGGCGGTCAACCGGTGCAGAGATAATCGCCGGAAAAGGGGCGCGACGACCGCCAGCCCGACGGCTGCCCCGGCGGCGAGGGTTTGCAACCGAAACTCGGCGCTCATCAGTACCCCCGGCGACCACACCGGCGAAAGAATCGCCAGCGCGAGCGGCAGCGTTGTCAGCCGCAGCAGGGCATTCGCCGCCCAGTGCAGCCGCAATTGGCGATTGACCGCGAAGAGGGGTAATGCCAGCGCGGCGACAATCAGCGGCAAGAGAAAATGCAATCGCTGAATGGGGAGCAATCCGAGCCGTTTTTCCGCCAGAAATTTCACGAATTCCGCCAGCCCGGGCGCGGTCAATTGTTCCGCCACCGCCGGGCGGTAGACCCACGGCGTAAATCCCGCCCCGATGGCAAAGGCGAGGAGTGATGCCGCCAGAATATATCGCCAAATTTTCATTTGTCCCCCTTTGGTGCGGGAAGCATACCGATGGTGGTCAGTGTGGCGCTCACCCCCGCGGGATTGCCCGCCACATCCAGCACATCAAGCCGCGCGCCCGTGTCAGGTTGGTAGAGTCCCACCACCAGCGGCAGGTCGGTGAGCGGGGTGTCGGGCGAAATATCGAGGGCGTGGGTGTCGGCGATGGTTTGCCCGACGCGCCAATCGGTGGTGGGGAAACGAGCGCACACCGGGACGCTGTCGGCTTGGGCGTATTTTTTCTCTGAATCGAGATGCACGAAAACCTTATATTGTTCGCGTAACGATTGCTGTGCCTGCCAAAACAACGTCACCACAACCCTGCCGCCCGGATAACTTCGCCGGGCATTGAGCGAATAGCCGACCAGCTTTATTTTTCCACCGAAATTAATGTCGGTGACGACATCGGGGCGGGCTTCGCGGGCGAACGCGGCGGGGGTCGCGGTCTGATTGAATTGCCTTTCCAGCGCGGCGCGGTTGAGTTCCCCCAAATCCAACGGCGTGGGTGTCCGCTGGAAAATGGAGAGCGTCGGCTTCCCGGCGGCATTCATCACCGAGCCGATTTCCACAAGCGGGGCAGGGGGCGGTGCGAGCGGCGTGGCGTCCACCAATTCCGCCGCCACAAACCGGAATTCCGCCCCCGGATTGCAGGCGCGCGGGGCGTGGCGGGTGTACCAACCGGTCACATCTTCTTCCTCATTGCTTTCGTAGTCGCCGTTCAGCGTGCCGGTGGCAATCAATGCGCCGACCGATTTCCAGCCGGTTTTGTGTGGAAATCCGAAAAAGCCCGTTTGGGGTTTGGGAATTTCCGGGGTGCGGAAAAGTGCGATATTGCCGGCGGGATAATCCCGCACAAAATTATGGCTATGGTTCACAAAGGCGTTCCACAGGTAGAGCGAAGAAATGAGCACCAACGCCAAATTGACACCCCATACCGCGCGCCGTTCCAGCCGAATCTGTGCCGCCGCCCAACCCGCCAAGAGCGCCCACCCCGGCAAAACGGTGTAGATGTGGGTCAACGGGGTGGCGACGGCGAAATTGTAGCCCAGAAACGGCACGGCGAAATATACCAGCGCGGTGCGCTTCGCGGTATCCAGCGCGGGGGAGGCAAAGGCGGCGAGCAGAATCGCGGCGACGGGCAGCACCGTCCATTGCCCCAGCCAATTGGGGGTGACGGCGAGCATCAGCAGGGTGGCGACGCTGAAAATTGTCCACCATTTGCCTTCTTTGTGATGGAACACCGCCCAGCCGAGAAAGCCCACGAGGAGCAGCCCGGCAATCAAAACAAAATAAAATGAGCTGTAAAATGCATTAAAGTTCAAAAAATCGGCGAGATGATTCTTCAGCCCCGCGCCGATACGCCCGCTGACGTAATCGCCCGTGCGGGAAATCTGGGGGTCGAGCAGGTAGGGGGCATAGAAAATCGCCGCCGTGCCGAGGGCGGTGACGCCCCATCCCATCCCGCCGAGTAGGGAACGGCGAAGGTCTTTTTTCACCCCGGAAAGCCACACCCAGCCGATAGCCGGGGCAACGAGGATGGCATCATAATGCGCCAGCAAGCCTATCCCCAAAAAAATACCGGAGAGCAAAAGCCAGCGCCATTGTTTTTCGCGCTGCCAGTGCCAAAATGTCCACAGCGAGAGAAGGCTCATCCACACGACGATGGTTTGGTATTGGACGATGCGACTGAAGCCGACCAGCAGCCCGCCGGCGGCGAGGATGGCGGTGGCATAACGAGCGGTGCGGGTGGAAAAAAGGTCTTTCGCCAGCAGGTAAAGGGTGAGCAGCCCCATCACCCCCGCGATGGCGAAGGGGACGCGCGCGACGCCCTCGGTGATGGTTCCGGTGAGCGTCCACACGGCGGCGGGCAGGAGGATTTCGCCGGGACCTTTGCCGCGCAAAAAGAGCGCGTCGGCGTGCCCCTGAATGGCTTCGGCAGCGGAAATCATCGCCAATGCTTCATCGCCCTGAAATTCGCTGTAGCCCAAATCCGCAAAACGCAGCCCGATGGCGAGCAGTATCACCAGCGCAAAACCGATGGCGGCGGTGGTGATTTTTTCCGCCGGGACGGGGGTGTCGGCGCGGCGGGCGCGGGGATGGAGAAACGGCGCGAGGGCGAGGGCGTTCAGTAACGCCAGCAGTTGCCATTCGGCGATGCCGCCGGGCAGATAATGCAGTATCAGCGTGCCGAGGGTGGCGACGGCGTAGCCAAGCCCCAGCGCGAGCGCGAGGCGGGACAATCGGCGTTGGTGCGGGAAAAGCCAGCGCACCCATCCCCAGCCGGGGAGCAGGAGCGTCAAGGCGATGGCGGTGAGCGGGGTCAACGGCGCGAACAGCAGTCCGAGGTTCGCCCCCGCCAGCAATATGAAAAAGGTGATTGATGGGGAAAGTTTTTTCATTTTGGTCGGATTATCATTTGTGCAGGCGTTGGTTTTGGCGCGCTTGCGCCGCCTCCCACCGCCGACGTTCTTCGTCGGTTTCCAGCACCAGCCGGGGAACTTTGGTCGGTTTGCCCCTTTCATCCAGCGCAACATAGACCAGAAATGCCGAGTTGGTGTGCGTTTTTTCGCCGGTGATGGGATTTTCCGCCACTACCCGCACGCCCACTTCCATTGATGTGCGCCCCACATAGTTGACGCGGGCATAAAACATCACCAAATCGCCGACGTGGACGGGGGAATGGAAGGTCATCGAATCAATGGCGATGGTGACGGAGGGGCGCTGAGCGTGGCGCATGGCGCACAAGCCGCCCGCTTCATCCACAAATTTCATGATGATGCCCCCGTGGACATTCCCCAGCGGGTTGGCGTGTTCGGGCATCATGAAGTGGTGCAATACAATCTCGGAATCGCGCACGCGCTTTTCAGTTGGTATCATCTGCGGGAACCTTTCGGGCTAAAAAACTATATCCGTGCCAGTTGTGCACAATCATTTTATTGCGTTTCTGCCCGGTGTCCAATTCCACCGTCACATACTCAACGCGCACCGGCTCACCATACAACGCTTCGACGTGGTTGCAGGCAGCAAGCCCCGTTTCGGCTTGCACGGTATGGGTGGCGATGGTTTCGCCCCGGTTTTTCACAATTACGTGATAGTGCGCCATTGCGATATTTTATGATGAAAGACTGGCGGCGGTCAACGGATGCGCAACCACCGGAATTGATACGGTTGCAGGGTGATGGACACCTGCGGCTCAAATGATGAAACTTCTTCACCCGTAACAATATCATAGGGCGGCACTTTCATCAAATCATCGCGGGGGATTGATACGGATTGCGGCGCGGCGGAAAGATTTATCAGCACCAATATCGCGGTGCGGTCATCATCGCGGAAATATGCCAGCACCGCCGGATTGTCGTGGCGAACAAAGCGCAATTCGCCATTGCCGAAGACGGGATGCGCTTTGCGCACGGCGATCATTTTGCGGATGGCGTGCCACAGCGAGTGCGGGTCGGTTTGCTGGGCGGCGACATTCACCCGCCGGTAGCCGAAGGTGTCGTCGTCGATGAGCGGCTCATAAAATGTCGCGGGGTCGGCGGTGGAAAAACCCGCGCCGGGCGCATCCGTCCACTGCATGGGGGTGCGCACGCCGTTTCGGTCGGGGAGCGCGATATTATCGCCCATGCCGATTTCATCCCCATAATAGAGAACCGGCGCGCCGGACAGCGAGAACAGCAGCGCGTTGGCGGCTTCGATTTTGCGGCGGTCATTATCCAGCAATGGCGCCAGTCGCCGCCGAATGCCGAGGTTGAGCCGCATTCGGGGGTCGGGGGCATATTGCGCCCACATAAATTGGCGGTCTTCTTCGGTGACCATTTCCAGCGTCAATTCATCGTGATTGCGCAGGAAAACGCACCATTGGGCATTATCGGGGATTTTCGGGGTGTCTTCCATGATTTTGATGATGTCCGCGCTGTTTTCCGTCTTGAAGGCTTTGAAGATGCGGGGCATCACCGGAAAATGGAACGCCATATGGAACTCATCGCCGGGGACGGTCGGGTCGGTTTCATCCCCGCCGAAGTACGGGCGCAGGTCG
>JAJRSQ010000088.1 GCA_024278725.1 Chloroflexota bacterium | reverse complement strand
CCGCGCAATCCACCGGCGGCAATCCCCGTGAAGGGCAATCCGGCGCGGGTGACGAGCGGCTCTTCCAGCCCGCCCGTGCTGCCCACCCACAGAATCTCAGTATTCGGTTCGAGCGTTTGCACGACGGCGAGCGCGGGATACACGTGTCCCCCGGTTCCGCCGCCGGAAATCATCAGTTTCATACGATGCGTCCATGACGAGCTGCGATGTCTCTTCGCGCGGCATTGTGCGCCGCGAAATAGCCAGTAAAATGCCGATGCCGGTCAAACTCATCACCATGGATGAGCCGCCGGAACTGACAAAGGGCAGCGGAACACCCGTGAAGGGGATGAGATTGGTGATGACGGCGGTGTTCACCAGCACTTGCAGGGCGATGCTGACGGTGATGCCGGTTGCCAGCAGCGCGCCGAAAATGTCGGGGGCGTTCAGCGCAATTTTGAAGCCGCGATAGATTAGCAGGGCGAACAATCCCAGCAGCACCATTGCGCCGATGAAGCCCAATTCCTCGCCCACAATGGCGAAAACCGCATCGGTCTGCACGGCGGGGATGCTGTTGATTTTGTGGGTGCTGGCGCCAATCCCCACGCCGGTCAGTTTGCCGGTGCTGAGCGCTTCCAGCACCCGACGAATCTGGAGATTATCCATCGTCGGGTTGCTGAAAGGGTCTTTTCCAAACGCCATAATTCGCTGCAACCGGTAAGGTTTCATCCAGATTAATACCGTGACAATACTGCTCCCGGCGACAATGACCCCCAGCAACTGGCGCATCGCGCCCCCGGCAACGAGGAACATGATGAAACTGGTTCCCGCAATTAAAAAACTGGTGCTGAGGTCGTCTTGCAGCACCACCGTGCCGGCGGCAAGCCCCACCAAAATGCCGAACGGAATTAATCCGAGCGAAAGGGTTTTGATGAAATCTTTTCGGAAGGCAAGCCAATGCGCCAAATAAATGATGAGCGCTAATTTCAAAACTTCTGACGGCTGCCCCGACCCGTTGATGAGCCAGCGGGGCGCGCCGTTGATGATTTCACCGATGAAGGCGAGAACGCCCGATACCACCAGCGTAATCAGAAAAAACGGGAGCGATATTTTTATCCACCAGTGATATTCGATGCGCGCGCAGATGTATAAACTGAAGATGCCGAGTCCCGCAAACGCCAGTTGGCGCACAAAATAATACAGCGGTCCTTTTTCGTCCTGATAGCCGAAATAATAGGTGGTGCTGAAAATCATCAGCATGCCGAATAAAACCAGCAGGGCGATAATCACCACGAGGGCATAATCAATTTTTTGGGATTCGGAAGTCAATCGTTTTGCCATAAGTTTATCCGGTTATGTTGGTCACCAATTGCCGAAAATGTTCGCCGCGCGCCGCGAAATCATGGTACGCATCATAACTTGTGCCACCCGGCGAAAGTAAAACCACATCGCCCGGTTGCGTCAGCGATTGCGCCCGCCGCACGGCGGCTTCCAGGGTGTGACACAATTCCACCGGCGGGGAATCGCCGGACGCGCCGGATTGTGCCAATGCTCGCGCAATCAAATCTTCTGCCGCGCCAAAAAGCAAAATGTGTTTTGCCCGTTGATGCATCCAGTCCGCTGCATCAGCCCACGGTAAATCTTTATCTTTGCCGCCTGCCAGCAGAATAATCGGCTCGGAAAAAGATTTCAGGGCGGCAATCATCCGTTCCGGGCTGGTGGCGATGCTGTCATTAATGTACTGCACACCGTCTTTCCGGGCGACGATTTCCAGCCGGTGCGGCACGCCGGAAAAGGTGGTGGCGACTTCCGCCATTGCCGAAACCGTTGCGCCCGCCGCATGCGCGATGGCGCACGCCGCCAAAACATTCGCCCGATTGTGCGCGCCCCGCAACTTGATGTCCGCCACCCGACAGATGGGGGTGCGGGAATCGCCATCCGCCAAAATGATGCGCCCGTCTGCCAAAAATGCGCCGTGTTCCACCGGCGTTTCCATGCTGAACCAGCGCACGGCGGGGATGGTCGTCTCGTCGCCGATGCGGCGCGCGCCGGGGTCATCCCACCCGAAAATGGCGGTGTTCGATGCGCCCATAAACTCAACCATCGCCTGTTTGGCGGCGGTGTATGCCGCCATTGTTTTGTGGCGGTCAAGGTGGTTGGGCGTGATGTTCAGAATCGCGCCGATGGCAGGGCTGAAGCCTGCGCGTAGCGGCTCAAGCACCGGGGGGCATTGGGCATCGGAGGCGTGGAAATATTCCAGTTGAAAACTGCTCAACTCCAGCACAACCCGGTCGGCGGGGCGGATGTCCGCCAGCCGATTGATGAGGGGGGTGCCGATGTTGCCGCCCACATGAGTGGTCACGCCGCCGGCAGCGAGCATCATGCCCACCAGCGTGGTGGTGGTTGTTTTGCCACTGGAGCCGGTGACGCCGATGACCGGCGCGGGAGAAAACTGGCTCAAAATCCGGCTTTCGGTGGTGAGCAGCAGTTTTTTCCGGCGCGCTTCCCGCAGAAACGGAATCGTCGGCGGAACGCCGGGGCTGACCACCAGCACATCGGTGCGGCGGGGATTCAGCAGGTCGGCGGGGTGAGCGCCCAATTCAAACCGAATGGGCAACCCGCGCAGGGCGTCAATCCACCGGGAAAGTTTATCGGCGGGTTGTGCGTCGGTTACGGTTACGCGCGCGCCGTGTTCCGCAAAAAAACGGGCGACGGCAGTGCCTTCTCGTGCCAATCCCACCACAACCACGCCCAAATTGGCGAGTGATGATAGGCTGGTCATCAAGCTGTCGTTACGCGGCGCGAGCTAGTTCGTCTTGCCAGCCCACATTCGGCGTTTCGATGCGCAGGTTGTCGCTCAGAATGGCGTGTACCACCTGGTCGAGCGTGCGCAGCAGTTTTCCGGACTTGGTGCGATAATGTTGGGTTCCATTGGTTAAATGGGTGTCGATGAGTTGCACCAGTTCCATTGCCGCATCGAACGATGTTTGCTGCTGTTGCGGCGTGCGCGGAACCAGCACGGGCTTGAAGGTGTTGGGTCGGGGTGTTGGTGTGTTACTCATAATCTTCCCTCGCTTAAAAAAAAATAATGTGGTGATTGGTGTCCTTGCGGGATGTCCCGCGATTATCTCAGAGCCAGGGCGATGCCCAGCATAGCTGACAAAATAGCGATGAGCCACAATCGTTGTGTGACCTGTGTTTCCGACCAGCCGGAAAGCTCGAAATGGTTGTGCAGCGGACTCATTTTCAGCAGCCGCTTCCCTTTGGTCAGTTTGAAATACCCTACCTGCAAAATTACCGAGACGGTCTCGGCGAGAAAGATGGCGGCGACAACCGGCAAAAGCAGCCACTGACCGCTCATCAACGCCACGACTGCCAGCGTTGCGCCCAGTGTGCCGGAGCCGACTTCGCCCATGAAAAGCTGGGCAGGGTAGGCGTTGTACCATAAAAAGGCGGAAATCGCGCCGGTGACGGTGAACGTGAACGCCACCAGCCATAACTGTCCCTGTAAAAAGGCGATGATGCCATAAGCCACAAAGGTGACGGCGGCGATGCTGCCCGCCAGTCCATCCAGCCCATCCGTTAAATTGACGGCGTTGCTGGTTGCCAGAATGATGAAAATCCCCGCCGGAATCCATATCAGCGGGCTGATTTCCACCGCGTGCTCCACGCCCGGAATGGCGACCGCGTTGGCGAATTGAAAATCACCCAGCGACATCACCAGTGTGGCGATGGTTGCCAAAATGAGCTGCACGGTGAATTTGGTGCGGGCGCTCAAACCGCGGACGGGACCGCGCACGGTCTCCAAATCGTCAATCACGCCCAGCACGGCGAATGATGCCATGATGCCCATCGGCACGAGAATGGATTTCCCGATGAGGGTGAAGCCGAGCATGTTGGCGATATTCAACACGCCGGTGATGAGCAATACCGGAATGATGATGAGCAATCCGCCCATGGTGGGCGTACCGGCTTTCACCTGATGGGTGGTGGGTCCTTCCACCCGAATTTGCTGCCCGATATTCAACCGTTTGAGCCAGTTGATGAGCGGTTTGCCCCAAATCACCGACAGCAGAAAAGAGATGGTTCCCAGCGCGAGCGAATATGCCATCAGTTGCCACCCTCATTTGGTGCGCCGGCGGTCAACTCGTTGACGATGGTTTCCATCGCCATGGAGCGCGAACCTTTGACCAGAATGGTATCGCCGGTGGTAGCAATCTTTTTCAGAAATTCGAGCACGGCGGCGGTGTCAGCCATCACATGCACGGCGGTTGCATCCAGCCCGCAGGCAACGGCTTCTGCGGCGACGATGTCCGCGCGGGGACCGACCGTTATCAGCATGTCCACCGTGTCGGCGGCGCGGCAACCCACTTTTTTGTGCCCCGCCTCTTCGTATGCGCCGAGTTCCGCCATATAGCCCAGCACGGCGATTTTGCGGGTGGCGTTCAGTTCCTGCAATAAATTCAGCGCGGCGATGGTGGAATCCGGGCTGGCGTTGTAGGTGTCATCCAAAATAATGGAGCCGTGCGGTCCCGGAATGGCGACCAAACGCAATTGCGCCTCCCGATTTTGCAATCCGGCGACAATTTCGCCCCAGTGCATACCCTGCACCAGCCCCACGGCGGCGGCGCGGAGCGCGGTGTGCACGCTGTGTCTGCCCAGCAGCGGGACTTTCACATGGACGCTTTCATTTTGATAATGCAGCACGAAGCGCACGCCTTCCAGCCCTTCGCTGTGGATGCGGTCTGCCCGCAAATCAGCCTGTTCGGAAAGCCCGTAGGTGAAGACGCGGGCGCGGGTGTGCGCCGCCATGCCCAGCACCAGCGGGTCGTCGATATTCAAAATGGCGATGCCGTTTTCATCCAGCGCGGCGACCAATTCCCGTTTGGCGGCGGCGATGCGTTCCAGCGAGCCGAGCCGTTCCAGATGGCTGGGTCCCACATTCGTCACCACGCCGATGTTCGGGCGGGCGATGCGGCACAGCGTCTCAATTTCGCCGAGGTCATACATGCCCATTTCCAGCACCACCTGCTCGTGTGAATCGTTCATTTTCAGCAGGGTGAGCGGCAAACCGATTTCATTGTTCAGGTTGCCCGGATTTTTCAGCACGGTGAATTTCTGCGCCAGCACCAGATTGGTCAACTCTTTGGTGCTGGTTTTCCCCACGCTGCCGGTGATGCCCACCACCTGCGCCGAAAATTGTTGCCGCCAATCCGCCGCCAGTTTTTGCAATGCCGATAAACTATCATCGACCAGAATGCACACGGGGGGCTGCCAAGTTTCCGGTAACGGCAGTTGGGCGGAAGTGATGGGAACGCCATCCGCCTGCACCGGATGATGCACGATGGCGGCGATGGCGCCCGCGCGGAAAGCGTCGGCGACGTAATTGTGCCCGTCGGTATTTTCACCGGGCAGGGCGATGAAGAGCGAACCCGACCGGCAGGCGCGGGAGTCGATTTCCACGGAAGCGATGCGATATTCAGTTGCGGCGTCCGGGGTTGCCCCCGTGAGGCTGGTCAGCACATCTGCCAGCGAGAGTTGTTTTGCCATAAGCTGAATTATTGCGTTTGTGCCAGCGTCGGCGATTGGGGTGGAATGTCCAAAATGCGTGCCACCTGTGCCCCGATGCGGCTGAAGGTCGGTGCGGCTGTTTGCGCGCCGAATTGAGCGTATGCCGGGTTGTCCAAAATGACCAAAATTGCCACTTGCGGGTCATCGGCGGGGAAATACCCGGCGAAAGAATGGATGGTTTTACCTGTGTTTTCGTATCCCACATTGCCTTCGGAAACCTGCGCCGTGCCGGTTTTTCCGGCGACTTTGTAGCCGTCAATCCGCGCCGCCGATTCGGCAGCGTTGAGTGCGTTTACCAGCATTTGGGTCAGCACGGCGGCGGTTTCGGCGCTGACGGGCTGATTGAGCGCCTGCGGTTGGGTTTCTGTGACCATTTCAGGCTGGTGATAAACAATTTTCTGCACCACATACGGTTTCATGCGTGTGCCGCGATTGGCAATGGTGGATACCGCCGAAATCATCTCGATGGGTGTCACTTCAATACCCTGCCCGAATGAGATGAATTTATGTTCTTCCGGAAACCACGCCGCATCGCCCGGTTGGGGATAATTGCCCGAAACTTCGTTGGGCAGGTCAATGCCGGTGGGTTCGCGGAAGCCGAAAGCGTCGATATACCAGAAGAAATTATCCGCCCCCATTGTGGTTGCGATTTGCGCGGTGCCGACGTTCAAGCTGAGCGCCAGCACGGTTGTCATATCCACTATTCCGTGCGCTTTCAGGTCGGAGTTGCGAATCTGTTTATTGCCCACCCACAGCACACCGGGGTCGTTCACGGTGGAAACGCTGGAGACCGCTCGCATGTCCAGCGCGCTCGCCATGGTCACAACTTTGAATACCGAACCGGGTTCGTAGCGCGAAAAGACGACATTGTTGTTGTATCGCTGCGGTTCGCTCGCCACCGCCGGGAAGCTGTTGGGGTCGAAGGTGGGGTAATTTGCCATTGCCAGAATTTCCCCGGTGCGGGGATTCATGACCACCACCTGCCCGCTCGGCGCGCCGTAGGTTTCTGCCGCCGCCGCCAGTTCATCTTCCGCGATTTTTTGGATCGCCCGGTCAAGCGTCAAATAGACATCTGCCCCCGGCGTGGCTTCCACATATTGGCTAGGGTCGGCGATGACTTCAGGTAGATACAGGACGTTGCTGGCGAAGCCCGATGCGCCCTGCAGGATAGCGTCATATTGTTTTTCGATGCCATACACCCCAATTCGTTCCTGGGTGAACCCCAATACCTGCGCCGCGAGTTCCCCTTCGGGATAAGTGCGCTGGTAAAACATATCAAAGCCGATGCCGGGAAT
>JAJRSQ010000087.1 GCA_024278725.1 Chloroflexota bacterium | reverse complement strand
CCAATAACCAATAACCAATAACCAACAACCAATGACCATTATCAAAATTTGCGGTATCACCAACATCGAAGACGCCTGCATCGCCGCCGAAGCGGGCGCGGACATGCTCGGATTCATCTTCTATCCCCCCAGTGCGCGGTATGTTTCGCCGGAGACGGTACGGGGAATCGTCCGAAGTCTCAAGTCCCAAGTCTCAAGTCTGGAAAGCGAAGGTCAAAACTTGGGACTAAAAACTTTGGACTTGAAACTATCTTTTGTCGGCGTTTTCGTCAACACCCCCGCCGATGAAATCTGCGAAATTATGGACTTCTGCGGCTTGGATTTCGCCCAATTGCACGGCGATGAATCGCCGGAGATGGTTGCATCTTTCGGCGGGCGAGCCTTCAAAGCCATCAGCCCGACATCACCGGCGGAAGCGGAGAAACTTGTTTCGAGGTTTCTGCCCATACCGGAAGACGCCTCACGCCTCACGCCTCACGCCTCACGCCTCACGCATCATTCGCCATTCGTGTTGATTGACGCCTTTCACCCCACCGAACGCGGCGGCACGGGCACAACCGCCGATTGGAAAATGGCGGCGCAACTCGCCCGGCGATACCCCATCCTGCTGGCGGGGGGACTCACCCCCGCAAACGTCGCGGAAGCCATCGCCACCGTGCGCCCCCTCGGCGTGGATGTCAGCAGCGGGGTGGAATCTTCCAAAGGGAAGAAAGACCCGGCGAAAGTGCGGGCGTTTATTGAGCGGGCGAGAAATGCGGGTGAGAAAACAAGCAGGTGAGAGATTGGTTATTGGAGATTCTGCTACTTTGTAACTTTGAACCTGAAACCCGAAACCTGAAAAATTTTACATTTTGAATTTTTCACTGTAAAAACCGGAGGTTTGTATGAACATCACCCATGCGGTGAACGGTAAATTTGGACAGTACGGCGGGCAATTCGTCCCGGAAACGCTCATGCCCGCGCTGGCGGAACTCGAATCGGCGTATGCCGCCGCCATCGCCGACCCGGAATTTACGGCGGAATTCGACTGGCTGCTGAAAACGTATGTCGGGCGCGAATCGCCGCTGACCTTCGCCCGCCGCCTCACCGACCATCTCGGCGGGGCGAAAATCTACCTGAAACGGGAAGACCTGAACCACTCCGGCGCGCACAAAATCAACAATGCGCTGGGGCAGGCGTTGCTGGCGAAACGGATGGGCAAACGCCGCATCGTCGCCGAGACGGGCGCGGGACAGCACGGTGTCGGCACGGCGACCGCCTGCGCCCTGTTGGGGCTGGACGCCATCATCTATATGGGCACGGTGGATATTGCCCGCCAGCAACCGAATGTGTATCGCATGAAACTGCTCGGCGCGGAAGTGCGCCCGGTGGAATCGGGCAGTAAAACGCTGAAAGACGCCATCAACGAAGCCATCCGCGACTGGGTGACGAATGTCGATTCCACCCATTACCTGCTCGGCTCGGTGCTGGGACCGCACCCGTACCCCACCATCGTCCGCGATTTTCAGAGCGTCATCGGGCGGGAGGCGCGGCGGCAAATTCTGGCGGCGGAAGGTCGCCTGCCCGATGTGCTCATCGCCTGTGTGGGGGGCGGCTCGAATGCCATCGGATTGTTTCAGGCATTTTTGGACGATGAATCGGTGGCGATGGTCGGGGTGGAAGCGGGCGGACTCGGCATTGAGAGCGGCAAGCACGCCGCCCGTTTCGCCGACCCCGACCGCGCGCGGGTGGGCGTGCTGCACGGCACGCGCTCGTATGTCCTCCAAACCGCCGACGGGCAGATTATGGAAACGCATTCCGTCAGCGCCGGACTGGATTATCCTTCGGTGGGACCGCAGCACGCACTGTTGCGCGACGTCGAGCGGGCGGGATACACCATCGCCACGGATGAAGAGGCGCTGGAAGCCTTCCATCTCCTTTCGCGGTTGGAAGGGATTATCCCCGCGCTGGAATCGGCGCACGCCGTCGCCGAAGTCATCAAACGCGCCCCGAAAATGTCGAAAAATGACATTATTATCGTCAACCTTTCCGGACGGGGGGACAAGGATTTGGATACGGTTATCAAGCTGACAGCCGATAGCCATCAGCCTTCAGCCAAAAACTGACCGCTGAAAACTAAATTTTGCCTTTTGCCTTTTTAATTTTGAATTGTTCGGAGAACCCTATGACCCTCAAAACCATCGAATCAACTTTCACCCGCCGACCGGCATTTATGCCCTACATCCCGCTGGGATACCCCACCCCCGCAGCGTCGCTGGACGCGGTGCGGGCAGTGGTTGCCGCCGGCGCGGATATGGTCGAACTCGGCGTGCCCTTTTCCGACCCCCTCGCCGACGGTCAGACCATTCAAGCCGCCACCCAGCGCGCGCTGGAAAACGGCGTCACCGTGGAAACCTGCCTGCAAATGGCTGCGCAACTCCGCGCCGAGGGTATCACCGTGCCATTTCTGCTGATGGGCTATCTCAACCCCTTTCTGGCTTTCGGGCTGGAAAACCTGACCGCCGCCGCGGCGCGCGCCGAAATTGACGGTTTCATCATCCCCGACCTGCCCCCGGAAGAGGCGGACGAAATGGACGCACTGTGCCGAACCCGCAATCTGGCGCTGGTCTATTTTCTCGCGCCCACCAGCACCCCGGAACGCATCGCACTGGTGGCGCAAAAAGCGCGCGGCTTCATCTATTTGGTGGCGCTCACCGGTGTGACCGGCGCGCGCAACCAACTTTCCGACACCCTGCCGCAATTTGTGGCGCGGGTGCGCGCTGCCACCAACACCCCGCTGGCGGTCGGTTTTGGCATCGGGGATGGCGCACAGGCGCGGCAAGTGGCGCAATTCGCCGATGGCGTCATCGTGGGCAGTGCGCTGGTCAAACGGATGGCAAAATCCACGGCGGCGGTGCGCGCGCTGGCGGAGGAAATCGCCGGTGCGGTGCATTCGTTGTAACCTTTTGCCGAAAATTGCATCTAAAAGAGTGATATTCACATCGAAGAGGAAGAGGTGCAACGATGGCAAAAACTCGTCGGGCGTCGAAACAGAGCGCCCCAAAATCAAATCAAAAATTGTTATGGGTGGCACTGCTGGCGGTTGCAGTGCTGGTGTTGGGCGGATGGGCGCTCATCAATGGTGGCGGGCAATCTGCCACCGCGTCAACCCTGCCCGCGGAAATCAGCGTGCAGGAAGCATACCAGAAATATCAGGCGGGGACATTTTTGCTGGATGTGCGCACGCCGGAGGAATGGAACGACTTTCACGCCCCGAATGCCACCCTCATCCCGTTGAATGAATTGGCGAGCCGGGTGGATGAACTGCCCAAAGACCGCGAAATTGTGGTCATCTGCCGTTCGGGGAATCGCAGTGCGCAGGGGCGCGATATTTTGCTCGACGCCGGGTTCACGCAGGTCACCAGCGTTAGGGGAGGATTGAAGGCGTGGCGTGCGGCGGGTTATCCGGTGGAATGACCCGGCACAATTGACAAAACACCCTAATTTCGCTAAAACGTGATGGAGAGATTTTTCCATCGCGTTTTGTTTTTGGAGAGATTGGTTATTGGAGATTGAAGATTTGCGACTCTGTGACCTTGTAACTCTGCAACCTTGCAACCCTGAAACCCTGAACCTGAAACAGGAGAAACTATGTCCCACACCCACCATGAGCATAAAGCCAACGCCAAAGCCGCCGGACTCGACGCGGTGAAACTCGCCATCGTCACCGTGAGCGACACCCGCACGCCCGAAACGGACGTGAATCGCGCCTACCTCAACGAGCAGATTGCCGCCGCCGGGTACACCGTTACCGCCTACCGGCTCATCAAAGACGAACCGGCGCAGGTGGTCGATGTGTTGGATGAACTGGCGGCAACCGATGCCGAAATCATCCTCTTCAACGGGGGAACGGGCATTTCCCGGCGCGATACCACCTTCGATGCCCTGAGCGCCCGGCTGGAGAAAACCCTGCCCGGCTTCGGCGAGATTTTTCGTATGCTCAGTTACGCCGAAATTGGTGGCGCGGCAATGCTTTCGCGGGCGACGGCGGGCGTGTATCGCGGCAAAGTCATCTTCTCCACCCCCGGCTCGCCGGCGGCGGTGCGGCTGGCGTGGGAAAAACTCATCGCCTCGGAAGTATCGCATCTGGCGTGGGAATTGGTGCGCTGACGGCATAGCTGCGAACAACAAAAAACGGGCGCGAACCGAACTGTTCGCACCCGTTTTTTGTTTGCCTCTCCTGTGGTTCCCCTCAGAACCGGTTTACTTCAGCGTCATCAGAAATGCGATGATATTGTTGAGTTGCGTTTCCGTGAGTTGAGTCCCCCAATCCTGTGGCATAATATCAGGTTGGAAACCGCCGGCAATCTCGGCGTTCGGGTCCGTAATCATTTGGCGGAGCATTTCCTCGGTGGATATGCCTGCATCCTTCGCTTCACCGGCGGCATCCGGCGCGATGCCGGCTAAAGACGGTCCGACAATTACTTTGTCCGGTTCCAATGAGTGGCATGAGGCGCAGCCGGGATTTGTGCCGATAGTTTTTTGCATAAACAAGGCTTTCCCGGCGGCAACCGCGTCATTGGTGTCGGAGGCGCTGGTGCTCCCTCCACACGCTGCGGCAAATATTGCCACAAGCAACAATAAAAATGACAACAACAATAGCTTTTTCAAAAATCCTCTTTTTTGGTTATGTGGATTAATGGGTTAACTAAGAAAATTATATATCTTTTTATGTATATTGCAAGCGTTTTTTTGAAATTGCCCAAAAATGATAAAAATAGTTGAATAAAAGTATGATTTTCCAAGCGCAAAGCGGGAACTTTTTTTGAATGGGGGGCGTTATGATGGCAGACTCGCGGTGATGAAAAAATCGGTAGTGGCTCAATTGTAAGTGTCGGCGACTGTCATTGCGAGCCGAAGCGAAGTTGAAAATGCCCGAAGGGTG
>JAJRSQ010000086.1 GCA_024278725.1 Chloroflexota bacterium | reverse complement strand
CGTATCGGCGGGGAGTTGCAACCCGTATCCCACCGTCAACGGCGACGACGCGGGACGCTGCGGGTCGAAAAGCAATCGGTCTTGCTGTGCCGTCATTTCGCCCGACGGCGCGAGCAAATGCACAAAGCCCACCACCGGCGCGTCCGGCGTGCCGGCAGATTGCCAGCGCAATCGCACGCCAAGTACCTCGCCCGCCGCAACCGTCTGCGCGGTGACGGCGAAACTTTCCAGCACAAAACCGCCATCAAACGGCACTGCCGCCGTCACCACGGGCAAATCGGCGGGGAAGGCGGCATACCGGCTGAGTCGCCCGCCGTCGAGCCATGTTTCGCCCAACGGAAATTCCTGCGCCGCGAGACGCACCGCCGCCGGATGGGGCGGGTCGCTCGCCGTGCGCCGCCGCTCATACAGCCGAATGACCCCCGCAACGGGGAGCGGCACATCGTTGACGGACGCATTCGCCGGAACAATGGTCAAGGGCGCGGGGGTGCGGACATTCCCCACCCACCATGTTTCAAATGCCATCGGGTCATCGCCGGGCGGCAGCGACACCCACACCGCCTCATCGGGCGCGGCGGATGCCAGCGCAGTCTGCACGGCGACATCGGCGGGGACATCGGTTTGGGCGGAAAAATGCGCCGCACCGAGCAGAAATTGCCCGCTGAGCCACACCGTCAGCACGCCCACCAGCCACAGGGGGATGGTCTTTTCGCCGCGCCAGCCCCACCATAAATTCCCCGCCACCACTGCCCCCAAAATAGCGAGGGGCAAAAAAAGATAGAGTCGCACCGGCAGAATATCATCGGCGGATGCCAGCCAAATGGGCATGGGAGGCGCATCACCGTTGAATTTCTGGGCAATTCCCAGCGCGCCGAAAACCAACGTGAGCCACAGCACCGCGCGGGGCGACATCCCGCGCCGCATCGCCGCCCATGCTATCAGCCCGGTGACAATTGCCAGCAAAAGGCTGTTGGTCAGCAGTCCCAAATGCAGGGGATTCAATCCCGGCAAATGTTGCCCCAGCCACATCAGCGGCACAAAAACCCACGCCAGCGTCGAATCGGTGGGGATGCCGTATGCCGCCAGGCGTCCGGCGGCGGCGAGAATGCGCAACTCTCCCACCGATTCCAGCGTACCGGAAAACGCCAGCAGCGACGCCGCCCAAAAGGTCAATCCCGCCCAGAGGGGGAAATACGGCACGGGCAGCGCCGTTTTTACGGTTGCAGCGGTCGGACGTTTTTCGCTCATGGGATGGTCACCGTGCCCACGGTCAGCACCCGCTCATCGTTTTCCATCACCCATTCCCCGCCGCCATCATAAATGACCATACGGATTTGATACGTGCCGGATGGCGCATCGACGGGGGGAGTCAGCGAATATGCCCCCACCCACGGCACGCGCGCCGGGATTCTCGGCGTGGGGAACCAGCCGGGACGCACCACATCGTCTTTCTGCGCGATGCGCTCGCCGTTCTGCCCCACCAGCCGCAGGGAATAATACACATTTTCGGGCAATTCTGCCAGAGTCCGCCCCGCAAATGTGACGGTGAACTGTTGCCCGCGCCTCACCGTGGCGGGGAATTGCACCCCGTCCACCGCCAGCATGCCGTTGAAGATGACCTTCAGGGGGGACACATCGGGCAGGGCGGCGGTGGCATCGGCGGCGGCGGGCATCACCCGCACCAGCCGCCCCCACGGCAGAAATTGATAGCGCGCCCGTTCCGCCGGTGTCCATGCGTCCAGCACCGGACCCGCGATGTACAGCGGCTTGCCCTGCGCCAGCCACTCGGCGGCGACGGCTTCGGTCGGCGGGTACAGCCCCGCAATTTCGGGGCGGATGTGCCCCCACTGCTGAAGATACCACATGGTGGTCAAATCGCCCCAAGTCGCCATCATCGCCGCGTCATTTTCCAGCGGATGACCGAGCGCATCAAGCCAGTAATCGCGGTGGGACGTGTCCCATTTTTCGGTGAGCCAATTGATGTTGAATTGAGCATGCCGAACGGGGACAATCAGCATCGCCGCAAATACCAGTCCCGCAAAACCATACCGCCACAGCCGATGCGTGATGCGTGATGCGTGATGCGTGATGCGCGCAACCAACGCTCCCGCGAAAATGCTGAAAATCAGATTACTGGGGAGCAGGAATGCGGTTTGCTCGCCGCGCCCGTAGGTCAGCACAAAGGGAATCGGCAGGGCATAGAGCAGAAACAACGGCGGAAAATAGCGGCGCAGTTTGCCCCACGCCGGCATGGCGAGCATACCCGCCGCGCCCCACAGCACCCCCGCCGTGCCGAAATCCACCGTCATCATCAACCGCCGCAGATACACCGTCCAAAACCGCTGCGGCACACTGCCCCAATCGGAGACGACGCCGCCGGTGAAATCTGCGGCGGTGAAATAGCGCACCCACCCGCCGATGCCGGATTGGTAAAAGTCGCTCAACAACCCGTGCCGGATAGCCACATCGCGCCCCATCTGCCCGATGAGCATTTCGGCGCGGATGGGCACATACAGATACAGCGCGGCGGGAACGGCAAACGCCGCCAAAATCCAAAAGGTTCTTTTCAGCGTTTCCGGTCGGAAATCAAGCGTCGGGCGGGGGGATGATTGCACCCAAAAGAGCCACACAATCCCCGGAATGAGCAAAACCGTGGTGCTGTGAACGCCAATTTGCAGCCCCAGCACCGCCGCCCCGAGCAATGCTCTTTTCTCGAACACCCACCGCCGCCAGCGCGACGGCTCAGGGGAAGGGGGCATGGTCGCCAGCCGGAGGACTATCGAAAAAAGCAAAATATTGAGCGTGTAAATTTTGGCTTCGGTCGCCCAGCGCCAGAAGGTCGGCAGGGTGGCGAACAGAAGGACGCTGCTCAGCGCGCCAAGCCGCGATTGCAGAATCCGTTTCGCCGCGCCGTAGAGGAAGGGCATCGCGGCGGCGGCGCTCAGCGCGGAAAAGAGGTTCATCCGCCACGCCAATTCCCCGAAAGGGAAGACCGACAGCCACAGCCGCGCCAGCAGAATGTACGTCGGGTATCCGGTGGGATAGGTCACGCCCAGTTTGAGCGGCGTGTATTGAAAGAGCGCCGCGTCGCCATCGAGCACGGTGGGGGCGAGGGTTGCGCTGAATGCCGCCAGTGCCGCCAGCGCCAAACCCGCTCCGATGGCGCTATCAATGAGAAAATCTTTTCGGGATTGCGTCATATTTTATGCCAAATCATGCGACTGCCGCCGCCGAATCATCCATGCCACCCAACCCCCAAACAACAGTACCACCACAAACATTGCCCCGAAGGTCGTTTGTATCCCCACTGAGGTGGCGGTGCGGATGGGGTCTTTCGGATGCAGTACCAGCGGCGCAGAGAAGGTGGTCAGCCACAGCACCCCGACGAGCGCAATATTGACCAGCGCGCTCAGTTTTCGCCACGGCAGCCACTCCGCCACTGTTTTGGCAATGAGGGCAATGGCAATGAATTTCAGCCCGGCGGCGGTGCGGGGTTCAGCCAAAAAGATGCCGCCCCAGTTGGCTTTCGCCGCGAGGAAGCTCAAAACAATGCCCGCCAAAAACCACACCAAGCCTATCCAACTGATAACTTCCATCCACCAAAATAATTTTTTGGAATCACGCACCAGCAGCAACAGCCCTATGCCGCCGGCGAGCCATACGCCGGCAACGCCCACCCATGAGAAGGCGACATGCACATATACCGGCTTGATGCCCGCGCCCATCGTTTTTTCATTCGGGGCGAAAAAGAGAATCACCGCCCCCAACACTATCAGTATTCCGAGAAAAATCCAGGGCAGCCAACGTTTTTGAGATTGCATCGGTCACTCCTCCCAGTAAATTTTGGGGAATTGGGTCACATCAAAAGCGGCGAATGCCGATTCGCTCAAATCCATAATTTCGCGGTGGATTGCCTGAGCCGCCGCCAGCAAAGCCGCCACATCAATGCCCTGACATCGGGGCGCAAAACGGGCGAGTTTGGGAATGCCTCGTTCCAGCACCTTCACCGCGCCGCACCGATTGTTTTGGGTGATGTGGAAAAATCCCACCCCGATTTGCAAAATGCCCTGATATAGGAGGCGCACGGGACGGGATTCGGCGTTCCAGGCATCTTCCAGCGTTTCGTGGCAGGTGTAGAATTTGCCGAGATTGAATTCCTGCAAGCCGCGCACCACCAACGGCGGCAACGATTCGGCGCAAAAATCAACCGTCACATATCGGCGGTGTTTTTCGATGAGCGCGGGCAGACGTTTCACCACCGCCGAGCGCGCCACCACCGCCGCGCATCCGGCGGCGAGTGCCCGTTCCCGTAAAACAAGGTCGGTGTGCGGACCAAAGCCCAACACGGGGACGTGGTCGCTCTTTTTGCCGGGACCTTTTATCTGCCGCACCAGTCTTTCCCAATTCAGCCCCGCGCCGAACAAATCCACAATCGCCAGCACGGGCGCGGCGGTCAACGCGCGGGTGAGCGCGGCTTCATCGGTGGCAAAAATCGGGCGGTATCCGGCGTGGCGCACCCAATTTTCCAACCGGGTGGCGAACATAATATCGTTTATCAGCAATATGATGGGTTCCATCTGCGCCGCTTTAAAATCCATCTCTCAATTTTAGACGAATTGCAATTCGGTGGCAATTCGCGTATAGTATTAATATCGAACCGAGTACATCAGCAAAATAGTAGGAGGCTCTATGGTACCGGAAGCAGGCGTTCCTGCCCCAAATTTTGAAACGGTTGATGACCAAAATCGCCCGTTGAAACTTTCTGATTTTCGCGGAAAATGGGTGGTGCTGTATTTTTACCCCAAAGCAATGACCCCCGGTTGAACAATTCAGGCGCGGGGAGTCCGTGATGACTTCCCCAAGTTTGAAGCGGATGACGCCGTCATCATCGGGTGCAGTCCCGATTCACCGAAGCGGCTGGCAAAATTCCGCGAGAAGGAATCGCTGCCGTTTGTGCTGGCATCCGATGAAGACCACGCCATCGCGCAGGCATACGGGGTATGGGTTGAAAAGAAGATGTTCGGCAAGGCGTATATGAGCAATGAGCGCACCACATTTTTAATTGACCCGGAGGGAAATGTCGCGCGGGTTTTCCGAAAGGTGAAACCGAATAAGCACGCACAGCAGGTATTGGATGCGCTCGCGGAATTGGCGCATTAATCCGGGTGACGAAAAATCGGGGCGCGATGTGCGCCCCTTTTTATTTCTCGCCCCGGCTGCGAAAGACCAACCGCAGCGGTGTGCCCAAAAATTCGTGCGCTTCGCGCAGTTTATTTTCCAAATACCGTTTATATGTGAAATGCACCAGCTTCGCATCATTCACAAAAAAGACGAAGGTGGGCGGCGCAACGCCCGCTTGCGTCATGTAGAAGAAGCGCAATCGGTGGCGTTTGGCGCCCTTGGGGGGATTTTTGCCCACGGCTTCTTGTAGGAAACGGTTCAACTCGCCGGTGGGGATGCGCCGCAGGCGGGCATCATACACCTGCATCGCCACCGAGAGGATGTTTTTCACCCGTTGCCCCGTCAAGGCGGAGGTGAAAATCACCGGCACAAAACTCATGAAACGCAACTCTTTCCGAATGTGGTCGGTATAATCGTCCATGGTGTAATTGTCTTTTTGCACCAAATCCCATTTGTTGACCACCACAATCACGCTGCGATATTGTTCCAGAATGTACCCGGCGACGTGTGCATCCTGTGCGGTGACGGGTTCGGTGGCGTCCATCACCAGCAGGCAAACATCGGCGCGGCGCAGGGCTTTGATTGCCCGCAGAAAACTGTGCTTCTCCACCCCCGGCTCGATTTTTCCGCGCCGCCGGATGCCCGCCGTGTCAATCAGCACAATTTCTTCCCCTTCATATTGAATGGTCGTGTCGATGGCATCACGGGTGGTGCCGGGCACATTGGAAACGATGACCCGTTCATATCCCAAAAATTTATTCAATAGCGATGATTTTCCTACATTCGGGCGTCCCAAAATGGCGATTTTCAAACGGTCGTCATCTTCTTCGTCCGACTCAAATTCGGGCAAATTTTCCACAATCGCGTCGAGTAAATCGCCCGTGCCGTACCCGTGCAGGGCGGAAACAGGATACGGGTCGCCCAATCCGATGGCGTAAAATTCCACCGAGTTTTCCTGCAAAGTTTTGTTGTCCGCTTTGTTGACGGCTAAAATCACCGGCTTGGGCGTGCGGCGCAACACATCGGCGACCAGTTCATCGCTGGCGGTGATGCCGGTTGTGCCGTCCACCACAAAAACAATGACATCGGCTTCCGCCATTGCCAGATGCGCCTGCCCCTTCACCTCGCTCAGAAAAAGCCCGCTCTCCACGCCCGCCACGTGCCCCAAATCTCCGGGCAGCGGGGGGCGGCTTTCCATATCCTGGTCGAAGCCGCCGGTATCCACCAGCAAAAAATCCCGTCCGACCCAACCGGCGTCGCCATAGAGCCGGTCGCGGGTGGTGCCGGGCAGGTCTTCCACAATTGCCAAACGCTGTCCCAAAATTCGATTGAACAGGGTTGATTTTCCAACATTCGGTCGCCCCACAAGGGCAACAACTGGTTTTGCCATACTTAATTTATCTCCGGGGTACTGATAGGTGATACCGGCGGGTGAGCCGGTTGGGTTGTTTCGGTGATGCTCAACGTGCCGGTGATGGTATCGGTGAGCATGGGCGTCGCGGTGAGCACCGGCGTCGGGGTGATGAAGGGCGTGGGTCGCGGTGTTGCGGTTGGGGTGGGCGTTTGCAACGACGTGAGCGTAATTTCGATGGTATCCGGGATGATGCCCGTGACATCCAGCCCGTCGGGGTGGATCAATTCCGGCTGCAACCGGTACACCCCCGCCGACAATCCGAAAACATCAAGGATGGCAGTTATATCATCTGCCGCCAGATTCTGCAAAATTGGCAGTGGACCGGACAGAATCACTTCCACCGTTTCCGGGGCGGCGCTCCAGCGCAAATCCTGCCGAACCCCCTGCACCGTCAATCCGATTTGCATGGTTCGTCCCCCCGTCAAGGCGGAAATGCCCACCCGCACCAGCACGCTGCGACCGGTGTCGGTATTCGGTTCATTTTCATCCACCACCAGCGAAGCCCCCGGCGGCAAATTGAGCGCGACCCGTTTCACCACATCCTCCGTCGCGCCGGTCAGGTCAATTTCAGCGGTTTCCACAAAACCGGCAACATCCTTCAGCACCGTGGGACCACCGACCAGCGTCACAGTGGCAGGCTCCACGGAAATACTGCTCACCCAATAGCCGGATGCGGGCTGCCCCACCACATTCGCCTTCACCGAAACATCCCGATACCCGAACCGCTGGTCAATCGGCACGGTGATGAGACTCTCTTTCGGGTCAAGGGTGATGTCCGAAACGATATTCCCCTCGGCATCGCGCGCAGAAAGGGTGACAATCTTTTTAACCGCTTCTTTGCTGTTGTCGATGGAAATTTCGGCGGAGACGGTCGCCACCTGTTCCACCGCCGCCGCCGCACCGCGAACGGTCACTTCGGACGGGCTGGAAATCGGCACGCGGTTGAAATATCCCTGCGCCGGGGAATCGAGCACGTTGACGGAAACGGGGAGAACTTTTTCCGCCAACGGGTCAAGCTGCACGCCCACATCGGAGGGGATGACTTCATCCACCACCGCGAGCCGGTCGAGCAGCTCAATTTTGATGGGCACATCATGCAAGCCCACGCCATACGTCGAAAGGTCGAGCGTGGCGCGAATGCGGCTGAGGGTGAGATTTTGCCACACGCTCTGCGGGGCTTTGATGCGCACCTGCACATCGGTGGGGAGCGTGTCCTGCTCCACCACAAATAAGCCTTCCGCCGGTTGAATGATTTTCACCGGCACACGCTGCGGAAAGTTTCGGGTGATGATGGGGTCTTCTTCCCGAATCGCGGCAATCCACACTAAAAATGCCATGCCCAGCGCCAATAAGAGCGTTCCAAGTTGAGAAAAAAGTCGTTTCGACATAAATGGTTTTTATTGAAAAAGGTTATGGGGTATCGGACGAATCACCCGACCGCCGCCCCGGAAATTTTTGCAGAAATTCCACCCACTTCGGCACAGCTTGCGTCAATTGCGAGCGATAAAAAGCGGTGAGAATTTTGAAGAGCCGTTGTTCATCCAAATTGCGAATCATTCTGCCGTTGTGCGCCACAGAGATGATGCCCGTCTCTTCCGACACCACCACCACGATAGCATCGGTGGCTTCGGTCAACCCCAACGATGCCCGATGGCGCGTGCCCAAATGCCCGTCGGTCTCGATGCGGCTGAGGGGCAGCAGACAGCTCGCGGCAATCACCCGGTCGTTGCGAATGATGACCGCGCCATCGTGCAGAGCGGTGTTCACATAAAAAATGGTCAACAGCAATTCCTGAGAAACCCGCGCTTCCAGCAGCACGCCGGTTTCGATGTAATCCTGCAATCCCGTCTCGCGTTCCAGCACAATCAGCGCGCCATGCCCCTGCAACGAGAGTTTCTGCGCGGCGGCGGAAACGGTCTTCAGCGTTTCTCCCAGCTTTGCGGGATGGTTGGCGCGGGTGAAGATTGAGCCGGTGCGCCCCAACCGTTCCAGCGCCCGGCGCAATTCGGGTTGAAAAATCACCGGGATAGCCACCAATAGCGCGGGGAGCGAGTTGCTCATCAGCCAGCGGAAAGCGGTCAAATCGAAAATGCTGGTGGTGGTAATTGCCAGCACCACCAAAAAGAGCAAGCCGCGCAACAATTGCACCGCTTTTGTCCCCTGCACCAGCACCAGCATCCAGTAGAAAATCAGAGTCACCAGCAAAATATCTATGACGCTGTTCCAATTCAGTTGGGAAATGGTAAAACTTAAATCGGGAAACAATGGTTCTCCCCGCGGCTAAATGCCGGTTTCAATTTTTTTCAATAGCCGGCGATAGCTGTCCGCGTCCGCCGGGTTGAGCGAAAGAATTTTGCGGATGGTGCGCATGGCATCATCGCGCAAGCCCGCTTCCATTTGCAATTCGCCCAGAAAATCGTATTGCATCACAGCTTCCGCCGCCGACCCATGCTCGGCGAGATGTGCCGCCAGTTTTTGCCGCAAAATCATCTCTCTGGGACGCAATTCCACCAGTTTTTGCAAAAATGCTTGCCACGCTTCGGCGCGATTTTGCCGGGCATATTGGGTCTCCAGACGCTGTAACAGCGCCACCGCCCGCGATTGATGGTTCATTTTGAAATACAAATCAATGAGCGAGCAGAGTCCGTCTTCGTCATTCGGCGCGAGTTGAACCAATTGCTCGTACACGCGCAGGGCGTTGCCCCACTGCACGCGCTGAATGTAAATGTCCGCCATGCGACGGAAAAAGGTCACTTTCCATTCGACGGGGTTGGCGGCTTGCGCGGCGAGCGCCAGCGCCGCTTCATACATTTCAAGCGATTCTTCAATCTGCGCCAATTGATAATACGAGTCCGCGAGAAGCTGGTATTGTTCCAACGCCGCGTCAATATCGCCGCGGTCAACGTAGAGGTTCACCAGTTTTTCACGCACGGTCATATCCATCGGCGCAATATTCAACACCTTTTGATAGATGTCCTCCACCCGTCGAATCTGTCCGCGCGCCGCATACACATCCGCCACCGCCAGATATTTCCGAATGGCATCATCCGGCACATCCTGCCGCAGATACACTTCCGCCAGCCGCAGATGCAGGGGCAAATAGAAGGGCGATGCCTCAATTGCCCGGTAGCAGGCTTCGATGGCGGTCATGAACATACTTTGCCGGATGTATTCGGTGGTCGCCGCCATTGCCGAGAGGATGACTTCGGGGTTGGAAGCTTCCAAAAATTCCACCCACGCATTCACCGAACTGCCGCTCCCGTTCCCCAAATGGCTACGCGCATCGAGGATTTTCTGCGCGTAATTTTTGGTCGAGAGGAAACGCGACAGGGCATCCACCAGCCCTTTCAATTTCACCGGGTCATCCGCTTCCAGATAATTTTCAACCAAATGCTGATAGACCATCGTCAATTCGCGCGTGCCTTCGCGCTCCGATTGGTTCAGGTCAATCAGTCGCAATACTTCGACATAATAGCGCAGGGCGTTGGGCAAATCGTTTTCAAAGCGGTAACATTCGCCCAGGGTGTAATTGATGCCCTGCAAAAAGATTCGGTGCGAGCGCGCCCGATTCAGGTAAGCGATGGTTTCTTTGTATTTTTGCTGTTTGAAATACAAATCCGCCAGCATGAAATAAACGGCGGGACGTTTGAAGCCGTGCTGAATCAACGTTTCAAACACTTCGATGGCGTCGGCGTTGTCGCCGCGCGTGTGCAGGTCAATTGCCTGCCCAATCAGCATATCCAACTCCGATTTGGGCACGGCGAGGTTCAAATCCGGCAGCGCCTCCTCGAACAGAACGTTCGCCAGCTCCTCCAGCGCGAGTTCCACCACCTCCTCGCGCGGGCTGCCCGGCAACGCATCATCCTCCTCCGTATCGAGCGCGGAGAACGCCAGCAACGCCGATTCTTCCTCAGTGGAAACGTGGTCATCCCAACCGAGTTGTTCATCATCGGCGGCTTGGGTGGAAGCCAGCAGCGCATCGGCG
>JAJRSQ010000085.1 GCA_024278725.1 Chloroflexota bacterium | reverse complement strand
CGTATCGCTGGTATCGGGATTGCCGTAAGCGTCGGTCACGGTGGCGACAATCTGCGCCGAGGTGGCGCTCGGCGGGGCGGGGATGGTGGTGGGCGCAACCGCCACCGACAGGTTGGCGGGCGGTCCGTGCGTATATTGCACATCCACAAAATCGGAGAAGCCGCCCGCGAATGCCGTCACCCGCACGGTGCTGGGCTGGGTGATAGCGGACAACGCCCCGACGAAATAGCCGTTGGCATCGGTTTGCGCCACCACTGTGCCGGACGCATCGCCGTCGAGGCTGCCCGCGGTGTATGTCAGCGTCACGGGGGTGATGGTGCGAATGGTGTTGCCGTATTGGTCGGCGAGGGTCACCGTCAGCACAGTTGTCGCCCCGGCGATATTGGGGTTCGGCGCGGCAATCAGCGACACTTGCGCGGGGGGACCCGCCACAATCGTGGTGGTCACCGGTGCGCCGGCGGTCAGGTCAATCCCCGACTGGACTTCATAATCGCTGTTCACCACGTCGCCCGCTTGAGTCACCTGCACGGAAAAAACAAAACTGCGCCCGGCATTCTGCCCGATGAGTTCATCCGCCCATACAATTGCGCCGCCGGAGACCACGCCGGTTCCGGCATCCACCACCGACACACCGCCCGGCAACGTATCGGTGATGGTGGCAATCAGGTCGAAGGCGGTGGTGTTGGTCACATCAATGGTATAGGTGAAGGTCTCCCCGGCGGCAACCGTGCCGGATGACACCGTTTTATTAATCAGCAGTGAACCGGCAGCTTGCGCGGTTGAAATACCGACCAGCATCAGCAGCACAGCGGCAAACATCACCACAGGCAAAAGCACGGCGAGGGTGATTTTTCCGATAATGCTTGTCAATGAATGGTGTAAATTATGGGATTGCGTTTTCCGATTCATCCCGTACCTGCCAATGCCCTATTTTATCGGCGTGGGCGTAGCGGTTGGCTGCGCCGACGATGTGGGCGTGGGTGTGATGGTGAATGTCGGCGTGGGTGTCGCCGACGGGGTACTGCTTGCCGAAACTGTGGGCGTGAGCGTCGCAGTGGGTGTGGGCGTCAACGTGGCGGTGGGAACCACCGGCGGCGTGGGCGACGGCGGCGGCGTATAGGTCGGGAAAGGGGTGTAGGTGGGATTTGGCGTATACGTGGGTTGTGGCGGCGGCGTATAGGTCGGATACGGCGTGCTGGTTGGGTACGGCGTAGGATAGCTCGGCGTGTATGTGGGCAACGGCGTGCTGGTGGGATACGGTGTGAACGTCGGATAGAGCGTCGCGGTGGGCGCAGGGGTGAACGTTTCCGTCGGCGTGGGCGTTTGTGTCGGTGTCGCGGTGATGGTGGGCGACAGCGTCGGCGTGGGGGTGATGGTGGGTGTCGGCGTGGGCACAGCCGGAACGGGCGGCGGCGTCACCGGTACGGAACCGATGGGAACCTGCAAGATTTGTCCGGGCACGATGTAATTCGGGTTCGGCAGATGGTTGTAATCGGCGATGATGTGCGGAAACGTGCCGAAACGGGCGGCGATGGCGGTCAACGTGTCGCCTGCCTGCACCACATAGCCCATCACCACCGGCGTGGCGGTCACGGCGGGCAACACCGGTGCGAGCGTCGCCGTCGCCGGTGGGGTGGTTGCGGTCTCGGTGGGCGTAACCGTCACGGACGATGTGACGGCGGGCGTCACGGTGATGGTGGACACAACGGTCGGATTCAGCACCACCGCGGTGGGATTTTCCAGCGTCGGTTTTTCTTTCCCCGTCCCGTCTTTATTCGAGGTCGCAGTGTCGTTCTTCGCCGCCACATCGGCGGTGGCGGTTGCTTCCACCGCTCGCGCGGTCAGCGTTGCCGCCCGCCCGGGGGGAATCACCACAAAGGTGCAGCCCGTGCTGAGCAAAAGTAAAATCAAAAATAAACCCGTTATGCTGATGGATGTAGCCCGAATGTGTCGTTTCATCAGTCCTGTTTCTTTTGTTTCCCCAAAATCGTTTGAATGGATGACAGCATTGCGCCGCTATCCGTTTTCTGAGCCGCCTTCACGGCGCGCAAGTTTTCCGCCTTCACGGCATCGTACAATTCCTGCCGCAAGATGGATATATCCGCCGGCGCATCGATGCCTATTTTCACCCGCTCGCCTTCCACCGCTAAAATAGTGACGATGATGTCTTCGCCGATAATGATGCTTTCATTGACTTTACGCCCCAGTACCAGCATCATTCCCCCCCTTCTGCGGTCTCTGAACCGGCAAGTGGATAGCGGGGGTTGTAGTTTGAATTGGCTTGCACCACCTGCTTACCCAATCGTTTTTCCCAATTGATGATGACCGGACCAAGCATGTTCACCGTCACAAAAAACGGTTCATCCTGCACCGAAAGGATGCAGTACACATCCAAATCGTCCGGGATTTTCCCCCGATAATCGTGCGGATAATCCAGCGTTTTCGCGTCCACATCGGAAATGGCAATTTTATAACCCGCATCTATTTGCCGGGGATCCATCAGAATCAATGACAGCCGGTCATCCTGCAACGATTGCAATAGTCGCAAATCACCCGCTTCCGGATGTGAAATAAGCGAGAACTCCTTCCAGTCCTCCAGACCAATCAACCCGTTTGGGAAGTGGATGGGCGGACTTTCATCTCCCAGCAGATGGCTCAAATCAGCCTCATTTGTCATAATGCACCTTTCTTTTCTCGCACCGATTCCAATATTCCATTTTCAGCAATTACACTGTATCACAATCACCAAAATTTTTGCATAAAATTGGTGTGAAGGTAGGGTAAAGACAGAGTAAATTTTTTTGAAAAAAGAGATGCCGAAGCACGCTCCGGCATCTCAAGCACAGCTTTTATCGTTCATCAATGAAGCGGCGGCTTGGCGTGGCTTTTACCGCAGATAATCCAACAGCGATACATTGATGACACGAGCGTTCACCGAAAGTGCCGTGCGATAGACGAATTCCTGCTGCTGTAAATCCGAGACTACCTGCGCCATATCCGCGTCTTCCGCGTTGGAGAGGAGCGATTTCAGCCCGGTTTGCCCCGCCTGTACCCGCTCGGCAGTGGTTTCCAACCGGCGCAACTTCGTGCCGATGTCCGCCTGAAAATCGAGCGTCTGGTTCATCAGCGTCTTCAAATCCGCGCCCGCCGCCGAGACCGCCGTGGTGGAAAATGTCGGCGATTTCAGACTGTCCCGCAGTTGGATGAGTTTATCGAAAATCTGCCCCATCAACGGATTGCCGGGAATGTTGATGGCGATATTCGTGCCGGGTTCCGCTTCGCGGAGCATCGTGCCGTTGTCGCCCAAATAAGTCACCGATGTGGTTTCGCCGGCGGTTTGATTCGCCTGAAAAGGACGGGTATTAATTTGGAAACCGGCGAAGAGATAATGGTCGCCCTGCCGGGCGTTGCCAATGGCGATTGCCTGATCCAGAATGCCGTTGACCTCCGTCGCCAGCGATTGCCGCTCCGGCGCGCCGAGCGTGTCATTCGCGCCCGTCAACGCCAGCGATTGCGCCCGCGTCAGCACCCCCACCATATCGTTCAGCGCCTTGTCGGTGGCGTTCAGCCAATCCTGACTCAACGCCACATTCCGCAAAATCGATTCCCCCGCCTTAATGCGCGTCCGAAAACCGAGCGATTGTTCCACCGCAAACGGGTCATCCTGCGGGCGGCTCACCCGTTTGCCGGTCACCGCCTGTCGCTGGGTCTTCGAGAGGCGCAGTAAATTTGTCTGCATCCCGTCCACTGCCATTTTGTGAATCATATTTTGTGTGATGCGCATATCGTCACCCCGTTTCCATCGTCAAAAATTAGCGTCCAACCAAGCCCATCCCGTTGATGACCCGGTCGAGCATTTCATCCACCGTGGTCATCACCCGTGCCGCCGCCTGATACGAGCGCTGGTATTCAATCAAATTCACCGACTCTTCATCGAGCGATACCCCCGCAATTTGTTCCTGCCGGGTTTCCAGATGTTGCGCCAGCAATTGGTGGTTCTGCGTCATGATGTCGGCTTGCTGGGCATCTTGCCCCAAATTGCCGATAACCGCGCGGTAAAAGTCACTCACTTTGGTCGTGCCGCCATTCATCAATGGGGCATCCGCGAGTTGATAAATTGACAGCGCGAGGGAGCCGTCGCCGGGCGCGTTGGGGACGCTCGCCGTGGCAATGCGGCTGTAATCGCCGGTGATGAACGAACTGACTTCGATGTCACGCGCGCCGGTTCCGACAAAAAAATCCTGCCCGGCGGTGGACGCGCCATTCAAATCGTACCCTGTTTGATGCAGATTGTTCACCGCGGTCATCACCGCATTGGCGATGCTGTCCAGTTCCGACATCTTTTGGGTGACGATAATATCGCGCGAGACGAATGCCCCGCCGAGTTCCCCTGCCAGCAATTTCGCCTGCGTGGTGGTCAGGGTGCTGTCCAACGGTGCGCCTTTCACATTGACGGTCTGCCCATCCTGCGCCCAAGTAACCTTGAATTGCAGATTGTTGGCGGTATCCTGCACAGCCGCCATTTCGCGCACCGTATAATCCGACACCAGCATGCGCCCGCCGACGCCCACCCAATATGACCCGGCATCCGTCTCCCCCACGGTGACGTTCAGCATTTGCGAGAGTTCTTTCACCACTTCGTCGCGCTGGTCGCGCAGGTCGTTGGGTTGCTGCCCGACGCTGTTCACGTGGGCAATCGCTTTGTTCAAATCGGCGATGCGATACGCCAAATCGTTGATTTTTGTCACCTGCATGTCCACCCGGTCGTTCAAATCGGATTGAAGTGACGAAAGCTGCTCATACGACTGCCGCAACACTGCCGAAAACTCGGCGGCGGTCTCGGCGACATAAGCGCGGGCGGCGGAGCTGTCGGGCGTTGCCGCCAAATCCTGCCACGCCGAAAAGAAGTTACCGAGATGGCTGTTCAAGCCGGTATCGGACGGCTCATTCAAGATGACCTGCACCTGCTGCAACGTGTCCTGCTTCGTTTCCCAGCCTTTTTTGCTCCATGTTTGTTCGCGGATTTGCGCGTCCAAAAAAGATGACCGGTAGCGGCGAATGGCGCTCGCGCGCACACCCGTGCCGAGTTGTCCGGCGGCAACATCACGGTAATGCGTGGGCAAGGTGTAGGGCGTTGTCTGGGTGAAAATCACCCGTTGGCGCGAATAACCGGGCGTCGCGGCATTGGCGGTGTTGTGTCCCGCGGTCTGAATGGCGGTTTGCATCGTCTGTAATGCGCGGTATGCAGTGTTCAGGCTGCCAAATAATGTAATCGTCATCGTGCCACCTCTGGATTAAACTTCCCAGTTTAGGATATATCCGCGATTGCTGCCGGATTGCGATGCGCCGGGGGGCGCATAATTATCGTTCGGTTCAGAGAACATGGCGGCAATAAAGTCATAGGTTGAATCGACTCGCGCCAACTCCGTTTGCAGAATCATTTTATTGGCGTGGTTCAGCATAATCAGCTGTTCCATCAACTCAATAAATTCTTCGCGCAGGGCGATTATCTTTTCGGCAATTGCGCCTTCCACGTGTGCCAGCAAATCGGTGAGGGTGGCATCGGTGGGGAGGTTGAATCGCGCCGCCAGCGCCGCCGTCAATTGTTCGCGGCGGGTTGTCCACCGGCTGATTTTCGGCAACAGCGATTGTTTTTCGCGGATGGTGTCGTTGAGTTCCGCCAAATCACTGGCTTTCAACGCGGCTTGTTCGCGCGCGGTGAGCGCCACCAACTGCCGGTACTCGGCGGCTTCATGCGCCAACGTATCTTCCAATTGCAGAATGGTTGTTTCCGGTGTGTGTCCGGTCACGGGTTGCACCTCACGCTAAAATAGAGATGAGTTGTTTCGCCAATTTTTTGTAATTCACCGAATAAGTGCCCGCTTGCAGTTGGTCTTGAATGCCCTGCACCACATCCGCCCGAATTTCGGGGGCGTCTTTGGCGGCTTGGGTTGCTTTTTGCAGTAATTGCGCCTCTTTGGAAAGCTCCACCTCCACCGAGGGCGTGCTGGTGCGTAATTTATTTTGTTCCACCTCAACCGATTCGGGAACAGGTTTCGATTCTCTGGTATATCCGGCAGATAGACTGCCTGAAATTTTGTCAATCATAAAAAAGTTCCTTTACCCCTACATCAAAAAATAACCGATAAGTTCAAAACATCCCTTTTTCAATACCATTATCGGCGGGATTGAAAAAAACTTTAGCTTTTTATGAAAATTGGTTGAAAAATTCTGATGGATTTTTGGAAGCATTCTCTTTAAAAGGTTAAAGGCGGCACGGGTGTGCCGCCCCAACCGATTGAAGGAATATGATTAACCGCGCATTTGATTGACCATCGAGAGCATGTCATCCGACACTTTCAATGCGCGGGTCATCAACGAATAAGCCCGCTGGGCGCTGACCAAGTCTACCATTTCCTGACTCAAATCCACATTGGACGATTCCAGCGCCCCACTGACAATTTGCCCCACCGCCCCGGTTCCGGGCTGCGCCACGTCCGGCTCGCCGGATGCGCCGGTGGCGCGATAAAGATTGTTCCCAATACTTTCCAACCCCGCCGGATTGTTGAACCGCGCCAGCGAGAGGGTTGCCAGGGTTTGCGGTTCGGTTTCACCCCGACGGCGCACCATCACGCTGCCATCCGTCCCCACATATACCCCTTCGGCATCGGGGGGGATGACGATTTCCGGCGATACGATATAGCCCGCCGAGATGGTGATGCGCCCTTCGCCGTCCACCTGAAACGCGCCGTCGCGGGTGTAGGCGGTGGTGCCGTCAGGCATTTGAATTTGGAAGAAACCATCGCCGACGATTGCCAAGTCCCAATCGCGGTTGGTGGTTTGGATATCCCCCTGCGAAAACATCCGTTGATTGGCGGAAATCGACGCGCCCGCCGCTTGCCCCGGCACGCGATTGTCGCCCGGCGCCGGCTTTTGTTGGGCTTGCACCAACAATTCCTGAAATTCGGCGCGGCTGCGCTTGTAGCCCACCGTATTGATGTTGGCAATATTCGCGGCGATGGAATCAATGCTGAATTGCTGGGTCAGCAGCCCGGAACGGGCGATACGCAAAAGTGAGCTGAGTGAAACATTCGACATTATACCCTCCCGAGTTCGCTGGCGGCTTGACCGTTGATGCGGTCTTGAATTTGCACCATCCGCTGGCTGAGTTGATATGCCCGCAACACGGCGGTCATTTCGGTGATCATTTTGGTCACATCCACATTTGAATCTTCCAGATAGCCTTGATACACCTGCACGTCAGCCGCATCCATCACCTGCGCCGTCCCATCGGGACTGCTGAAAAGGGTTTGCCCCTCTTTGACCAATGTGCTGAGGTCATCGAATTTTGCTAAAGCAATTTGCCCGATTTGCTCGTTGTCCACAAAAACGATGCCGTTGGCAGAGACGGCGACATCGCCGGGGGGGATGGTGATGTCGCCATCCACGCCCTGCACGGGATAGCCGTCGGCGGAAACGAGCCGCCCATCGCCGTCGGTGTGGAAGCGTCCGTCGCGGGTGTAGC
This sequence comes from Chloroflexota bacterium, assembly GCA_024278725.1. GTDB lineage: Bacteria > Chloroflexota > Anaerolineae > 4572-78 > 4572-78 > JANTHQ01. The sequence continues at coordinate 1,370 of JAJRSQ010000085.1, read as the reverse complement.
GGATGCCGTCGGCGGTTTGCAATTGGAAGAAGCCATCGCCGGCAATGGCAAAATCGAAGGGGTTGTCGGTGAGTTTCATCGGACCGGCATCGAAGTTGGTGGTCAAGTTCGCCATGGCGACGCCGGTTCCCAGCCTCCCTACCGTCGCGCCCGTTTTTGTGCCGCGAACCTGCGCCAGCAACAGCGAGGGGAAATCTTTGGCGGTCACATCATCGGCTTTGTAACCGATGGTGCGCATATTGGAAAGATTTTGCATGATAGCTTCCTGACGGGATAGCCCGACAATCATGCCGGATGCGGCGGTATAAAGTCCTCTGTCCATATCTTACCTCACTTGCGATAGATTGTGCGCGTCATTGGTCACGCATTTTTCCGCAATAAAATGCGGACGGTTTCCCGCTCCAAGCCGGTTTTCGCGGCGATGCCGGGGACATCCAGCCCTTTTTGCGCCAGCAATTTCACCATTTCGTGCCGGTGATGGGTGGCGGTTGCGCCGTTCTGCGCGGCAGTCGGCGGCGATGCGGCGGGCGTGGCGGCGAGTTGCAATTGTGCGTCGAGCCATTCCAGAAAATCGCGCACCGCGTTCATTTTCCGGCGGATGGTATCTGGTTGCAACCCCTCGGATTGCAATTCATCAAAATAATCATCGGCTTCCGAGTGGTTGATGCGGCGCAATTGCACCCGCTCGAAGCGTTTGCCGCCCCACCACAGCGCGAATGCCTTCACATACCCCACCGAGCGGCTCACGGCGGCGGCACTCCGCCCGACGGCGGCGAGATGCCGGCGATACGCCGTCAGCGCATCACCGAGGGTGTCGCCGGAAATTTCCGCCCGGGCGGGCGCCGGCGCGGCGGCGGGCGCAACCGGGGTGACGGGTGCGGCTTCAATCGGCGGCGGCGCGTTGAACGCGTCTTCGGCGGCTTCCACCCGCTTGAGCGCATCCTGCAGCATGATTGACTGGCGCGTCCATTGCACGCGCATCTCGGCGGCGGTTTCTTCGATTTCTTTCACCAGCGTCGCCACATCGCGCGCCATTGCGGTGTTGTGCGCTTCGGTGCGCTGTTTCACCAGTTTGATGACCATCTCTTCAGTTTGACGGTGTGCGTCAGTGGCGGCACGCCGGGTCATCATGAAAAAATAGATGGTCACCGCCAGCACAATCAATTCAACCAGTAGTAGCCAGGGTTGATACATACGCGCCTCTTCTTCGGTATACGGGTTTTTTGCCATCCTGACTGTTCATCAGCATGCGGAGCATCAATACGGCTTTGGCGTGAATCTGGCTCACCCGCGATTCTGAAATTTCCAAAACCCGTCCAATCTCTTTCATCGTCAATCCATCGTTGTAATATAGCGAGACAATCAATTGT
>JAJRSQ010000008.1 GCA_024278725.1 Chloroflexota bacterium | reverse complement strand
GCTGGCGCTGCTCTTCCATTGGCGGCTCATCACCCTGAACGCGGCAGACCGGCAATCGTATCTCCCCGGCGATTTTCCGGCGCAATTTTGGGCGTTTGCCACTTTTGAGGCGCGCCAATTGAGCGCGGGACATCTGCCGCTGTGGAATCCGTACACCTTCGCGGGGTCGCCCTTCTGGGCGGATGCGCAGAGCGCGGTGCTGTATCCCTTCAGCCTGCTGACGCTGGCGATTTCCGGCGCGGCGGGGGGCTTCAGCCTGTTCGCGCTGGAACTGGAAGCCATCTTCCATTTCTGGCTGGCGGCAGTTTTCATGTACCTTTTCGCCCGCCGAGTGACCGGGTCGCGCGGGGCGGGGTTGGTGGCGGCGGTGGTCTTCGCCTTCGGCGGCTATCTCACCGGATACCCCTCGCAGCAGTTGGCGGTGCTGGAAGTGGATGTCTGGCTGCCGCTCATCCTCTTTTTCATCGACCGCGCATTTTTGCGCCGCACTCCCGCCGAGACCACTTTTCGCACCCCGCCGAGATTGCGTGACCTGCTCGCCGCGGGAACCGCGTGGGGTCTCGCCTTGCTGGCGGGGCATCCCCAAAGTTGGATGTTGGTGGGGTACACGATGGTGGCGTATGGAATTTTAGTTCAAAATGTAAAATTCAAAACGCATAAAATAAAAAATGACCGCCTTTCGGAAGGTCGTCACGTTTCACGTTTCACGCATCACGTTTCATGTTTCACGCAATACATTTTACGCAATAGCATCTATCTGCTTATTCCCATCACACTCGGATTTGCGCTGGCGGCGGTGCAGTTGCTCCCCGCGGTGGAATATACCCGGCTGTCGGTGCGGGCGGCGGGGGTGTACGACAAAATGGCGGGCGGCTTCCCGCTGACGGATGCGATTCAACTGCTGTTACCCGGCGTGGTGAGCCAATACTCGCCGCTGTATGTCGGCGGGGCGGGGTTGCTGCTGGCGCTGCTGGCGGCGTTTTGGATGCGCAACCGTTTCACCGCGTTTTGGGCGGGCTGGGGCGCGCTGGCGCTGCTCATCGCCTTTGGGGGCAACACCTTCCTCTACTCGCCCCTTTACCTTTCCGTGCCGGGATTTTCCATCTTTCGCGGGCAGGAACGCTGGGCGTTTGTGGCGGCGTTCTCGCTGGCGGTGCTGGCAGGGTATGGGGCAAGCCGATTGCGGCGCGGCGTGCCGGACGGCTTCGCGCGGTTAGGGGGCTGGTTGACGCTCGGCGGCGTGGGATTGGTCATCGCTTTTTTCTACGGGCTGAACAGCACCGGCTGGTCGGCGGAGAGTCAATTTTACACGCTGCTCAATCGAGCCGTATTTTTAACGCTGGTGCTGGCACTATTTTGGGTGATTTTGCGCGTAGCCAATAACCTGTCATCCCAAACACTACTGCTCGGTATCGCCGCGCTGCTGGTGTTCGACCTGTTTTCGGTCAATTGGAAAAACAATCTTTACCCCCAGCCGCCCGAATGGCACACTCGAATGCCCGCCGCCGTGTCTGCCATCAAAACCGATGCGGGCGGGGAAACCATTTTTCGGGTGTACAACGAATTTCGGCTGTACGACAATTACGGCGTGCCGTTCCGGTTGCAGGATATTTGGGGCGCGAGTCCGCTGCGGCTGGCGCGCTATGAAGCCTTCATTTCCCCGCCGATGCGCATTGAGCGGGCGTGGGAACTGCTGAACGTCCGGTATGTCATCACTTGGCGGCGGGAATTGTACGCCCCGTCCACCATCATTTTTTCCGAACCGGCGGCGGACGGCACAACCTACGTTCACCGGCTGGACAATCCTGCGCCGAGGGCGTGGCTCGTCCATCGGGTGGAAGAAGTCCCCCCCGAAACGATGCTCGACCGGCTGACCGACCCCGCTTTCGACCCGCGCGCGGTGGCGCTGGCAGAAACGGGCACGCCCGTAAACCGGACGCTCGCCGCTCCCGAAAATGCCGCCGAGTCCGCCGTTGTGACTGCCTTCGCCCCGGACCGGCTTTCGGTGCGGGTGAATGCCGCCGCCGACGGCTTGCTGGTGCTGTCGGAAATAGCGTATCCCGGCTGGCGCGCCACAGTTGACGGCGTGCCGACCCCCATCGCGCGGGTGGATAGCGTGCTGCGCGCCGTGCCCGTTTCGGCGGGGGAACACACGGTGACGATGGTCTTTTCGCCGTTGACGTTTCGGCTCGGCGCGGGAATCTCGGCGTTGGCGTTCCTCTTTTTGGCGGCGGGCTGGTGGCTCAGCCGCAAAAAATCCCCGTAATTTTACCCCACATTGACACACCAAATCAAAATATAAATTTGACATCCGCCGACCTGCTGCCTACCATATCGTGCAAGAGAGGAAGACAACTGATGTGGACGAAGGCGCTTGTATCAGTCCCGAAACAGATGGGATGAGCGTGTGATTTTGTCCGCGCCTGTTGCCGGAAGATGACGTGTCCCTTCTCTCGGACAAAAGAATATCATCCGGAATTGATGGTGGGAAAAAGTTGTTTGTAGCCCGGTCATTGCTTTTATCACAAAAAGGAGGTAAAAAGACGATGGCAACACAAACCACACCCCCACTTGTTAAGGTTGCGTCGTACAATGCGGCGAAAACCACCCTCTCCATCTTCAAAAAGCTGTTTCCCCAATCCACCCGTAATTTTGCTATCCATTTATGGGATGGACAGACCTTCCCCTCCAAAATTGACTTCGAGCCCCGTTTCACGTTGATACTCAATCATCCCGGTGCGTTGCGACGTATGTTCTTCCCACCCGGCGAAGTGACCCTGGCAGAGGCATATCTGCGGGGCGACTTTGATATTGAGGGAGACATCGTTGCCGCGATGACGGTCGGAATGACGTTTGAACGCCTGACGACGCGGGACTGGCTCTCTCTGGCGCGACAGGTGCGCTCTTTGCCCGCCACCGAGCCGGAGAAAGTTTACCGGCATGGTCGCCAACCCGCCCGATTGCGGGGGCGGCGTCACTCTCGTGAGCGCGACCGTGCGGCGGTGAGCTACCATTACGATGTCGGCAACGACTTCTACCGCCTGTTCCTCGGGCAGTGGATGACCTATTCGTGCGCGTATTTCCCCACCCGTGAAACCGATTTGGACGCTGCTCAAGCGGCGAAACTGGAACACATCTGCCGCAAGTTGCGGTTGCAACCCGGCGACCGTCTGCTCGACATTGGTTGCGGTTGGGGCGGATTGGTGGTGTATGCCGCCGAAAAGTACGGTGTCCGAGCGACCGGCATCACCCTGAGCCAGCCGCAAGCTGAATACGGGCAGATGTGGATTCAACGCGCCGGGCTGACCGGACACGCCAAGATTGAACTGCTCGACTATCGCGACCTTCCCGCCGACCAGCTCTTCGACAAAATTGTCAGCGTGGGGATGTTTGAGCATGTGGGGCGGGAAAAATTACCGGAATATTTCCGGCACGCCTTCCGCGTTCTCCGTCCGGGGGGATTATTTTTGAATCACGGCATTGCCCTGCAAAACAGAACCTTGCCCAACTGGTTCGAGCGCACCGTCTTCCAGCGCGGGCAGTTCATCCCGCGTTACATCTTCCCCGATGGCGAACTGGTGCCGGTGAGCCACGCGCTCGATGTCGCCGAGCAAACCGGCTTTGAAGTGCGCGACGTGGAGAATCTGCGTGAACACTATGCCTTGACCCTGCGGCATTGGGTGCGCAATCTGGAGACGCGGCAATCGGAAGCGTTGCGCCTGACGAATGAGCGCACCTATCGCACGTGGCGGCTGTATATGGCGGTCTCGGCGCAGGGGTTTGAGAGCGGGCTGATTAATGTCTTCCAGGCGCTATTGTCCAAAAACGACGACGGGCGGGCAGAAGTCCCCCTGACGCGGGCAGACTTGTATGCGGCTTGAAACATCATCTCGATTGTCCGGGATTCCGCCCTGATTCTGCCGACGGGTTGGCACACCCATGTTCCCTGTGGTATAATTTAGCTGGATTGCGGTGGCAGATGACCGCCGCCGGAAAACAGCGTATGAATGTGACCAAAATATTAATTGTGGATGATGAACCGCTCACTTGCCAATTAATTACTAAAGTGTTGGAGCTAAATGGATTTGAAGCGGCGTCGTTGACTGATGAAAAGAAAATCGTACCCACAATCGAAGCCATCCACCCCGATTTGATACTGCTCGATTATCACTTGGGCACAAAATCCGGGTTGGATGTGCTGGCAAATCTGCGCCGGCATACCGCCGGTGAAAAGATTCCGGTTATCTTCACCTCCGGTATTGACCGCCGCAAACAGGTTATGGATGCGGGCGCGCAGGGGTTTCTGCAAAAACCCTTCGATTGGAATGAATTAGTCTCAATCATCAACACGCTGATACCTGACCACAACTTTCAAGGGGAACCATGGACATCCGTACAAAATTAAATGAAGACCTGAAAGCTGCGATGAAATCGGGCGATACGGTGCGCCGGGAAACGGTGCGGCTGTTGCGCGGCGCGGTGCGCAACCGGGAAATTGACACCGGCAAACCGCTGACCGATGCGGAAATTCTGGATGTGATTGCCAAACAGGCGAAACAGCGCCGTGATTCCATCGAACAGTACCGGGCGGCAAACCGGGATGATTTGGCGGCGGAAGAACAGGCGGAACTGGAAATCATCGAAACCTATTTGCCGCGCCAACTTTCGGACGCGGAAATCGCCGAGCGCGCCGCCGCCGTCATTGCCGAGCTGGGCGTTTCGGACATGAAAGGAATGGGCAAAGTGATGCAACGCCTCTCGCAAGACCTCAAAGGGGTTGCCGACGGGAAACGCATCAGCAAAGTTGTACGCGAATTGCTCGCATAGCCCGTCGAGGGGCACAGTATGTCATTTCAACTCTCCCGTTCGACACCGCGGGCAACAGCGCAGTTCTCCCGCCGAGACACCATCAAACTGCTCAGCATCGCGCTGGCGTTTGTGTTGCTGTCCACTGCCATATTGGAACTCCAACTGTCGCAGTTCTTTTCCAGCAATATCGCCCAACTCGGCGTCGGTGACATCGCCCCGGAAGACATCATTGCCCCCGAAAAAATCACATACGAAAGCGCCATCGGCACGGAAGCCGCCAAAGACCGGGCGGAAAATCAGGTGACGGACATTTACCGCCGACCCGACCCCGCCGTGGCGCGCACGCAGCAAGCCATTGCGGATGATGTATTGGCGTTTCTGGACGCTGTGCGCGCCGACCCCAACCTTTCGGCAACGGAAAAACTGGATTGGATTCAAAAAATCCAGCCAATCACCTTCACCCGCGAGGAAGCCGCCGCCATCCTGAACCTGAGCGACACCCTGTGGCTCGACGCGAAGCAGGAAGTCCGGTCGGTGTTGGATGACGCTATGCGCGCCGAAATCCGCGAAAGCCAGCTCATCAGTGTGCGCCGCCGATTGGATTTGCTCATCTCCTCGGATGTTCCCACAATCGAAGCCGACGTGATTGCCGCCATCACCGAAGATTTGGTGCAACCGAATACTTTTGTGGACGAAGACCGCACCAAACAAGCCCGCGAAGATGCGCGCGCCGCCGTCGCCCCTGTTTTGCGCACGCTGGAAAAAAACGAAGTGGTGGTGCGGCAGGGTGAGCGCATCAACGCCGAAACCATCGAAGCGTTGCAGGCAATGGGGTTGCAGCAGACGGACAACCAGTGGCTCAAAATTCTGACCACCTTTCTGTGGGTACTCCTCTTCACCGCATTTTTGGCATTCTATTTGGTGAAATACCATCCCCCCCTGCTGGAAAATAACCAACACGTTGCCGTTATGGTGATTCTGCTGTTGATTTTCATGGTGGGGGCGCGCATCACCGCCACGGACAACCTGTTGCTGCGCTATGCCATGCCGATGGCGGCGCTGACATTGGTCATAGCCTCGTTGTTTGATGCGCAACTCGCCGTGGTGGCAACGGTTTTTATGGGAATTATTGAAGCATATGTCACCGGCAATTCGCTGGAAATGTTTGTGTATGTGCTGGTTGCCGGGTTTGTGGTGGCGCTCACCATCGGGCGGATGGCGCAAGTCACCTCGCTGTTGTGGGCGGGCGTTTACGCCGCACTCAGCAACATCGCCGTCATTTTGATGTTCCGGCTGGTGGCAAATAACTTTGAACTCGCCGATATCGTCACCCGTTTGGGCGGCGGATTGCTCGGCGGGGTGTTGTCCGCCGGGGTGGCGCTGCTCCTCTTCTTCGCCGTCGGCGGCTTCACCGAAGTGACCACCTACCTGCAATTGCTGGAACTTTCGCGCCCGACGCACCCCCTGCTCACCGAATTGTTGCGCCGCGCCCCCGGCACGTACCATCACAGCCTGCTGGTGAGCAATCTGGCGGAACAAGCCGCCGAACGCATCGGCGCGAACGCTTTTGTTTGCCGCGTGGGGGCATATTATCACGATGTGGGCAAAATTATGCGCCCCTACTTTTTCACCGAAAACAGCCCCCCCGGCGGCGCAAATCTGCACGAGCCGTTGGAGCCGGAAGCCAGCGCGAAAATCATCATCAGCCATGTGACCGACGGCTTGAAGCTGGCGAAAAAATATCGTCTGCCCCGCGTCATCCGCGCCTGCATCGCCGAACATCACGGCTCGGATTTGGTGGGCTACTTTTATTTTCAGGCGGTCAAAGCCGCCGGCGACGACGAATCAAAAGTTGACCGCGCCGCTTTCCAATATCCCGGTCCCAAACCGCAATCGAAAGAAACCGCCGTCCTCATGCTCGCTGATGCCAGCGAAGCGACCGTGCGCTCGGTACAGCCGCAATCCAGCGCGGAAATCGAGGAAATCGTCCGGCGCACCATTCAGAACCGCATCAAATCGGGGCAGTTTGATGAATGCGATTTGACCATGCGCGATTTGGAACAAATCCGCGAAGCCTTCATCGAATTGTTGAAGGGTGTTTCGCATCCGCGCATCAAATATCCGGGACAGGAAGGGCAGAAAACGCCCGCCGACGTGCCGCCGCTGCCGCTGGCGGTGCAAAGTTCGGGTCCCGCACTGGAACAGCAAACCGACCCCGGCGCGGCGAAATCGCGCTATACCGTTCAGAGAGAGTGATGTTCGATATTACCGTCGAAATTGAACCCGCGTTTCAGACGCTCATCACCGCCGACCGGCTGACTGCCATCGCCGCCGATGTGCTGGCGGAAACGGGCGTTTCCGCGGGGGCGTTGAGTCTTGTGGTGACCACCGATGATGCGGTGCGAGCGTTGAATCGGGATTATCGCGGGGTGGACGCGCCCACCGATGTCCTTTCCTTCGCCGCCCGGGACGGGGATGACGGCTTCATTTTGCCCGACGCGCCGCCGTATTTGGGCGACATCATCATTTCCGCCCCGACCGCGATGCGGCAGGCGGCGGCGATGGGACATGCCGCCACCGATGAAATCCTGCTGTTGACCGTGCATGGGTGTCTGCATCTGCTGGGGTACGACCATCACACGCCCGCCGAAAAGCGCCGGATGTGGCGCGTGCAGGAAGAAATTCTCCGCCGCAATCATCTGGCGCATGTAAAACCGACTGAAGGAGATTGACCCTATGCGCGCCGAATCGGTGTGGCACAGTTTCCGGTATGCTTTTGCCGGCATTTGGCATACGCTCAAAACTCAGCGCAATGCGAAAATTCACACCGCCATCACCGTGGCGGTGCTTTTGTTGGGCGTGTGGCTTCGTCTGCCCGCGCCGGATTGGGCGGTGCTGGCGCTCACCATCGGGGTGGTTTTCGCCGCCGAAATCATCAACACCGCCATTGAAGCGGTGGTCGATTTGGTTGCGCCGGAGTTCCATCCGCTGGCGAAAATTGCCAAAGACGCGGCGGCGGGTTCGGTGCTGGTGCTGGCAATCGCGGCGGTGGTCGTCGGATTGCTCATCCTGCTTCCCCCGCTGTGGCGCGCTATTTTTGGCTGAACACGGCATCCATCGCGTCCGGGGCGAATTCTGCCACAATTTCCGGGGTGATGGCATTCGCGCGGGCAATCGCGCCGAACATCTCCGCCGAACGTCGAGGGGTGCGCGCCTGCGTTTCGGGATTCAGCGCAATCAGCCCGAAACGGGTTGACCATCCTTCCACCCATTCGTAATTGTCCACAAAAGTCCAATGATAATAACCGCGCACATCCGCGCCCGCTTGAATGGCGCGATGCAGCGCCGCCAGATGCGTCAGCAGAAAGCGCGGGCGGCGCGCGTCGGCGGCATCGGCAAGCCCGTTTTCGGTGATGAAGATGGGCTTTTTGTATTTCGCCGCCGCCATGCACACCCGATACAGCCCGTGCGGGTAAATTTCGCGGTCTGTCCACGGCTCATCCCACATTTCGGCGTGGGGCGGGATGAACGGTTCACCGAACATGGTGAACGGTGCGCGTAAACTGAACTTCACCGTGTGCCGCCCGTAATAGTTGATGCCGATGAAATCTTCCTGCCCGGCGGCGATGCCCTTCGCAAAAAAATTCAGCGGGAAATGCAGGCGATGCTCATAGACCGCCTGAAAAATTCGCCGGTTGAACAGCGTTTCCTGCCAGCCCGCCACCATTTTGTCCGGCTGATGGTCGCGCAGCGGGTCGAAAATCGGTTGGTTTTTGACCAGCCCCACGCGCGCGTGCGGTTGGCGGGCGTGAATGGTTTGCTCGGCGGCGCGGTGCGCGAGCGTCATGGTGGCGGCAACTTTGAACGTTTGCGGAAAATTGTGCCGCCCCGGCGACCAATCGCCCACCAGATGCGAGAGGTAGGCGTACACCATCGGCTCGTTGATGGTACACCACAGGTCAACCAAATCGCCGAGCGCGTCCACCACGTGCGCCGTGTATCGTTCAAAACGGGCAACCACATCCGCCGCCAGCCAGCCGCCGCGTTCTGCCAGCCACAACGGGTTGGTGAAATGGTGCAGCGTGACCATTGGGGTGATGTTCAATTCCCGCAGCGTGCCCAAAAGTTGGCGGTAGCGGTCAATGGCGGCATCATCCCACCGATTTTCCGCCGGTTCGATGCGGCTCCATTCCAGCGACAGCCGCAACGTGTTCAATCCCAGTTCGGCGGCGCGGGCAAAATCACTTTCCGCCCGTCGGTGCGCCGCGTTCCACCAATCGGTTGCCAGCCCGCTGGTGGTTCCGTCATGCACGTGCCCCGTCTGTTCCCACTGCCAAAAATCATTATTGCGGTTGTTTCCTTCATTCTGATGCGCCGCCGAAGCCACGCCCCACAGAAAATTTTCGGGAAAACGCAAGGGTTGGATGGATGTCATGCCAGTGCCTCCAAAATTTTTTGAGCCATTGCCGGATTGATGAAAATGATGGTGTCGAGTTGTACCGCCGTTGCCCCCGCCCGCAGGCAAGATTGGGCATCTGTGGGGGTGTGGATGCCGCCCCCGGCGATTAACGGCACATCGGGGAATGCTTCCCGCGTGCGGGCAATGGCGGGAAGCGCGCCGGGGACGATGCCCAGCCCGAAAAATTCGCCGCTGATGATGTCTCCCGCTGCCGACACCGCGCCCGCCGGGGGCGATACCGCCAGCACCAGTGCATCCGCACCCGCGTCCAGCGCCGCCGCCGGGGCATCCAGCCCTGCTGCCGCCGGGATTTTCGCCAGCACGGGCAATTCACTGTGGCGCGTCACCGCGTGCAGGCACGCCCGAATGTCGCCGGGCGAATCGTCGGGGGTGAACCCGATTTCAAACGCGGCGATGCGCCCCGTGCTTTCCAGCGCGCGGGCAACGCGGCGCAGGTCGTCGGGGGCATCGGCGGGCAGGTGGGCAATCACCGGGACGGGGCTGCCTCGCCAGAATTTTTTGTGCGCCCGAATGATTTTCTTCACCCCGAAATTTCCCGGCGGCGTGTGAAAAATCACCCCGCCCGAAGTTTCGGTGAAGGCGGGGACGGCTCGGCGCGGGCGAAGGGTGATGGGATTGGTGACCAGCGCCCCGAAGCGGGCGGCGTCAATCAGCGGGGCATACCGATTTTGCCCGTAGCCCCAAAAACCGGCGGCGGGCATCACCGGCGCGGCAACGGGCAATCCGATTTTGTGCCGGGGCGCCAGTTCAATCATCAAACGTCACCTCCGCCAAATCGAAGACGGGACCATCGGCGCACGCCAATTTGATGCCGTGGGCGGTGGGCACGGGGCAATACCCGCACGCTCCCGTGCCGCAAATGTGCAGTGGGGCGTCGTCGACGAGAATTTGCGCGTAACCATCAACAAACGTCAATAAATTCCGGCTGATAATGCCTCTCAGGGCGCGGGAAAAAGGACGAGTTCCCGTCGCGCCCAGCCAATCCGCCCACGGGATGAGCGGAGCGAGCCGCTGCCAAAAGTTGCCCTGATGCCCGATGCTCCCATCTTCCGTGACGAGCAGCAGTTCCACCGCCGGGTCGAGCGGGTGGGCGGGCAGACGGCGTTTGCCCGGCAGATGCAGCGCCAGCACGACATTCTTTTTCCGGCGGGCGGCATCGTTCGCCAGCGCCACCGGCAGATGCGGCTGGGTGGCATCGCCCACCAGTAGAATATTTTGCGCCGAGGGTGGTATCGTGAAGCCGTTGCCCAGCGCGCCCAACAGGTTGACCGTTGTGCCCGCTCGCCGCGACACCAGCCAGCCGATGCCGGGGTCGGTGACGGCGGCGGCGGGGATTTCCACGTGCAGGGCAGAGGGGTCTTCGGCGGCGGGAACGGGGAACACCGCTCGCCGAAGATAGCCCGCCAGCGGGTCGTCAATTTGCGCCAAAAAGAATTGCCCCGGCACAACCGTCGGGCAGGTGTCCGCCGTCAGCGTGAGTTGCCAGCGGGCGGGGGCGGTCATTTCAGTTTGGGCGATGGTGTAGTTTTGTTGCGTGAGCATGGCGAGTTACGAGTTACGAATGACGAGTTGCGAGCTTTTTACCTCGAAATGAATTTCAGAAGCGTCATAGTGACTTTATAAAATCAAAAAACAATATCTGGGCGAAATGTTCTCGAAACCACAATATACGGGTGCGTTTTTGGGGGTGACGAAATTGTTACCCCCTTTATTGGTGATTTTTCTCCGCTAGTTTTGCCGCGTATTGAGGGGCGAATAAAGCCGGTAGTCCGCCGGTGTGCCAGAATAAAATCCGTTCACCGGGAGCGATTTTCCCCTGCCGAATCAGGTCAATCAGCCCGGCGGCGGCGCGTCCGGTGTACACCGGGTCGAGCAAAATGGCTTCGGTGCGGGCAAACAGCGCGATAGCTTCGCGTTCGCCGTCACCCATCACGCCATAGCCCAGCCCCATATAGCCGTCGTTGGCGAAAATATTTTCGCGGTTGAAGCGGTGGGGCAAGCCCAACTGCTGTGCCGTTTCGGTTGCCAGCGCGCCGACAATTTCGCCGCTCAGTTCCACTTCCGGTTTATCAATGCTGATGCCCAACACCTGTGTCGGCAATTCCAGCGCGGCGACTCCCACCGCCAGCCCGGCGTGAGTTCCCCCTGAGCTGGAAGCGAAAACGATGCGGTCGAATGGGGGCAATTGGCGTTCCGCGAGCTGTTGCGCCAGTTCATCCACGGCGGCGACGTATGCCGCCGCGCCGATGAAGTTGCTGCCGCCATACGGAATGAGGTACGGGGTGTGTCCGGCGGCTTTTTGCGCGGCGACAGTTTCCGCCATCACCGTATCGCGCGGGCGATTGCCCGCCCACACAATTTCCGCACCGAGCAGGGTATCCAGCAGAATATTGCCGGTGGCGGTTTCCGGTGTGCCGCCCAGCACCAGCACCGCCCGCAGTCCCGTTTTCGCGGCGGCGGCAGCGGTCTGGCGGCAGTGGTTCGATTGTGGCGCGCCGCCGGTGATGACGGTATCGGCATGGGCGGCTTTCGCGGCGGCGATGAGGAATTCCAGTTTGCGGGTTTTGTTTCCGCCGCCCGCCAAACCCGTTTGGTCGTCCCGTTTTATCCACACTTCCACGCCGCCCAACGCTGTGGAAAGACGGGGCAGAGGTTCCAACGGGGTGGGCAGATGTGCCAGTTGAATGCGCGGCAGTTTTTCGGTGAGCATAGGGGTCTCCTGTTTCAGGGTTGCAGAATGGTGGTCGGTTTTCAGTAATCGGCAGTCAGCGAATGCGCGAATCTCCAATCTCCAATTAACCAATTTCCGATGCCAACGCCTCAGCCGTGGTGACGGGGAGTTGGCAGGCGAAGTTGCGACAGATATACGCGGTGGGTTGTCCATTTTGTGCCGGACGGTTGTGCAGCAGGGGAATGGATGATTCTCCGCCGGAAGTATGCGCCACAATTTGGTACGGGCGATACGGTTTTTGCACCACTGACCGCATCCGCGCCATTTCAGCGTGATGCGGGTCGCCCACCAGCGCGATTTCCTGCACCCCCGCTTCGGCGAGGGTTGCCGCTCCGAGCCAATGCCCGAAGCCGGTCGGGTAGCGGCGCATCACCGGTTGCAGCGCGCCCAGCGCGGATATCGCCGGCGAAAAATAGCGGGCGTCGCCGGTGTATGCCGCCAGCAGCAACAATGTGCGCACTGCCATCGCGTTGCCGCTGGGCGTGGCATTGTCCTGCAAACTTTTCGGGCGCACCACCAGTTCGGGATGGTCATCCGCCGTGTCGAAAAATCCACCGTTTGCCGGGTCGGTGAAGCGTGCCAGCACGGTGTCCATCAGTGATTGCGCGGCGATGAAATATTGTTCATCGAAGGTGGTTTGGTACAGCGCGAGCAGACCATCCGCCAAAAAAGCGTAATCTTCCAGATAGCCCGGCAATTTGGCGCGACCATCTTTCCACGTGCGCCACAATCGTCCGTCAGCCGTGCGCAGGTTTTTCAGCAGAAAATCGGCGTTGCGGCGGGCGACGGCGGTATATTCGGGGTTATCGAGCACGCGCCCCGCTTCGGCAAAGGCGGCGAGCATCATGCCGTTCCACGCGGTGAGAATCTTCTCGTCGCGGGCGGGCTTCACCCGTGTCTCCCGGCGGTCGAACAGGATTTTTCGGCTCTCCGCCAATTCTGCCGCCAATGCCGATTCATCCATCCCCAGCGATTTCGCCGTTTCCGCCGGCGATTGCTTCCGCCTCAGAATGGATTTCCCCTCCCAATTGCCGCGCCGAGTCACATCATACGCGGCTGAAAAATGTTTGGCGGCAACATCGCCCAGCAGATACAGCACCTCTTCCGATGTCCAGACGAAAAATTTCCCCTCTTCGCCCTCGCTGTCGGCATCTTGGGTGGCGAAAAACCCGCCTTGAGGATGGGTCATCTCCCGCCGGACGTATGCCAGCGTTTCTTCCACCACCCGGCGGTACAGCGGATTGCCGGTTATCTGAAAAGCGTGCAGATACAGCCGCGCCAGCAGGGCATTATCGTACAGCATTTTTTCAAAATGGGGCGCGAGCCACTCGGCGTCGGTGGCGTAACGGTGGAATCCGCCGCCGAGATGGTCGTAGATGCCGCCCGCCGCCATCTTTTGCAGGGTGAATTCCACTGCGCCGAGCAGGTTGGCGTCGCCGGTGCGGGCATAGCGGCGGAGTAGGAAATCGTAAATCATCGGCTGGGGGAATTTCGGCGCGCCGCGCGTGCCGCCGTGCGTGTCGTCTATCGCTTGCAGGATGGTCTCCGCCGCCGCGTCGAGCACGTCGGCGTTCAGGGGCGCGGATTGTGCCAGCGACATGGAATCGTTCATTCGCGCCAGCAGTTGTTCCCCCTGCCGCAGAATGGTATCTTTCTGGCGATGATAGAGGTCTGCCAGAGCCTCCATCAACCGCCCCAAGCCGGGCAGTCCCATCCGGTCGGTGGGGGGAAAATAGGTGCCGCCATAGAAAGGGACACCATCGGGCGTGAGCCAAACGCTCATAGGCCAGCCGCCATGTCCGGTGAGCGCAATCACCGCGTCCATATAAATTGTGTCGAGGTCGGGGCGTTCCTCACGGTCAACTTTGACGTTTACGAAATATTGGTTCATAATATCGGCAATGGCTGGATTTTCAAACGACTCTTTTTCCATAACGTGACACCAATGACACGCCGCATAGCCAATGCTCAAAAAGATGGGTTTATCTTCCGCCCGCGCTTTCTGCAATGCCGCCTCTCCCCAGGGATACCATTCCACAGGGTTGTGGGCGTGCTGTAAAAGGTAGGGGCTGGTTTCATTGATAAGCTGGTTGGGCATAAAATCTCCTGCGTTTTGGTATCAGAGAGTATAGCAGACGCGGGATGAAAGTGAAATTTTCTCCCGAAAATGGCTGATATCCCCGGTGGATGAACACTTCGGGATGGACAACCGTATTAATGTCAATAATCGGAGGCATGTTTGACAGATTTGCCAAACGATGAGTATGAATTGATAGCCCGCGCCAAACAGGGCGATGTACGCGCGTTTGAGGCGTTGTATCATTTGCACAAAACGCCGATTTTCCGCACTGCGCTGGCAATCTCCGGCGACCGTCATCTGGCGGAGGAGATTTTGCAAGAGGTCTTTTTGCGCGCCCATAAAAACATCCACCGCATGCATGATGACCGCTCGCTTGCGCCGTGGCTGTACCGGGTGACGGTCAATCTGACGTATGACATCACGGCGCGCCGAAATCGGGGGCAGACGCTGCTCAAAAAGCTGACCGATTGGCTGCCCTCGCCGCTCAAGTCGCCGGAGCATATGATGGAGACGCAGGAATTGCAGATGCTGGTTCTGCAAGCCATCAATCAACTGGAAATCAAACAGCGCACGGTGCTGGTGCTATTTTATTTGCAGGGTTTTTCAATGGGAGAGATTGCGGGAATCACGGAAGTTCCCGTCGGTACGGTGAAATCTCGGTTGCATTATGCCCGCCGGAACTTGCGGAAAACAGTTTTGGCGGATAAACGGTTGCTCGGAGCGATGGCATATGACCATTCGTAAGCCACCCCGGAACGATGAATTTGATGAGTTGATACAGCAGGCACTCTCGGTGCATGTGGTGCGACAGACGCCCCGACGCACGGTTTGGTGGCGCATCAGAATGCTGATGAGCGCGTCGTGGGTGCATCAGGTGCGCCATTGGCGATGGTCGCTGGTGGTGCAGTTGGCGGTGGTGCTGCTGATTGTCTTCGGGGGGCGAACCCAGTTTCGGTTGCGGCAGGTTTCGTTCAACACGCCCGCGCCGATTTTCACGCCCACCGTCCGGATGCCGCCGGTTGCGGAGGCATCGGCGGCGGTGGTGGTGCAACCGGAAACGCGGGAAATGCGGTTGCTGAAAACGTCGCCGCGCCGGACATCCCACACGTATGTGATGCCCACGCCCCCGTTGAACCTGCCACCCACCGATGTGGTGCGTCCTTCCGCGCCCGGTTATTTGCCCCCCGTGCCCGCCGCATTGCCGGAGGAATTGCTCGCTTTGATTTTTCCCCTCCCCGTTGAAGGCGGCGAATTGCAGTAGCTTTCAGTGCAGTTGACGATTTTTCCGCCTTGCAGTATTATCTTTTCGACGGTAATACCATTGCATTGTGGCGGGAAATCCGCCGGACGAGGAACCTGTGAGTCGGAAATCTTGGTGGCACAATCTTTCTTCCCAACAGCGCACAACTTACATTTTGTTGGTGGTCGTTATTTTTCTGACGTTGCCGGGTTATTGCATCGGTTTGGTTTTGTTGAGCGCGCCCAAATCCACACCCGCGCCGGTGCAGGTGAATACCGCAACCCCCTTCATTTGGACGCCCAGTCCGACCGCCACCTCGAATATCCCCACCGAGACGCCCTGGGTTCCGTTTGACACCCCCACGCCGACCAACACGCTGGAACCGACGCCGACCCAATTTTTCCCCACAATTGTGCCCACCAAAACGCCCACGCCGTCGCCCACCGATACCCCCACCGCGACGCCGACCATCACCCCGACCCCCACACTGTCGGTCACGGTGACGCTGACCCCCACCGCCACGCTGACGCCGACCGCCACCGCTTCGCCGACGGCTACCCCCACCGCCACCGATACGCCGCTGCCGCCCCCCACGCCGCCGGGCGATGAACCGACCCCCGCGCCGCTGTAATTTCCTCAGACGATTGCCGCCTGCAAATTTTCGCGCTCGTCCACGGTCAGCACTTTGCGCAAATCCAGCAGGATAATCAAACGTCGGTCAACTTTGGCGATGCCGGTGATGAATGCCGTGTCCACGGTGCTCACCATGGGCGAGGGCGGTTCAATATTTTCCGCCGCGACATGCACCACTTCCGTCACCGCATCCACCACCATCCCCGCGGTGATGTTCCCCATTTCAACCACGACGATGCGGGTATCTTTGGTTTCTTCCCCCTGCGGCAAATCGAATCGTTTGCGCAGGTCGATGACCGGAATCACCGCGCCGCGCAAGTTGGTGATGCCCTCAACAAAGCTCGGCACGTGCGGCATTTTGGTGATTTCCTGTACTTTGATGATGCTTTCCACCGCTACGATGTTGACGCCGTAATGTTCATCACCCAGTTTGAAAATGACGTACTGATTTTCCATACCCGTTACTCCTTTTTTGTGGATGAAGGTTATTTAAAAGTCCGCGACTGATGTAGCTGTTTCTTCCGTTCCGTCGGCGGGCGCATCGTCGGTGCCGGCGGCGTTGTGCCCGTTTCCGTTGGCGGCATCGTCGATTTCCAGTTTGAAGGTTGAAATGACCTCCTGCAATTCTTTCGCCATCGCGTCGAGCTCCTGCGCCGCGCCGGCGACTTCGCCCATTTGCGCGTTCATCTCTTCGGCGGCGGCGGAGACTTCTTCAACCGCCGCACTGTTTTCCTCGCTGATGCTGGCAATCGTTTCAATTACTTCAATCACCTCGTTGGAACTTGCCGCCATTTCTTCCGTGGAAGCGGTGTTCTCTTCAATCACCGCCGATACCGTTTCCATGGCGGAGACCAGTTCGTCGGACGCGCCGGACATCTGGTCGGCGGCGGCGGCGATGTCCGCCATGAGTTTGTTCACCGTTTCCGCCGAGGAGACGATGCTTTCCAACGCTGCGCCGGAGTGGTCGATTTGTTCCACGCCCGCGGCAACGGCTTTGACGCCGTTGGTGGTGGCTTGGGCGGTGTCTGCCGCCACGGATTGAATCCCTTTGATGAGGTTGGCAATCTCGCCGGTTGCCGCCGCCGATTTTTCCGCCAGTTTCCGCACTTCATCAGCGACCACGGCGAACCCTTTGCCATGCTCGCCCGCGCGTGCCGCTTCGATGGCGGCGTTGAGCGCCAGCAGGTTGGTTTGGGCGGCGATGTCGTCAATCGTCTCCACAATCGCCCCGATTTTGTTGGAGCGGTTGCTCACTTCTTCCACCCGGCTGCCGATGAGTTCTACGGCGTCGCGGATGGTGTCCATATTTTTCACCGCCTGGCGAATGGTTTCCGCACCGGCAGTGGCGGTTTGGATGGACACCACCGAGCCTTCCGCGCCGGTTTGTGCGCTCACGGCAACCTGCTGGACGATGTCGGCGACTTGCATGGTGAGGGTGGCGGTGCGCCCGGCGGCTTCCGCCTGTTCCTGCGCCCCCTGCGCCACCCCGTTAATTGCCCGCGATACCTGCTCGACGGTGTTGGTGGCTTTGGTCATCCCTTCCGCCTGTTGTGCCGTGCCTTGCGCCACTTGCTGCAGCGTGCTCGCCACTTGGTTGGCGGCTTGCCCCGATTCGGCGGCGTTGTGCACCAGTTGTTCCGAAGCCTCGGCAATCTGGAGGGCGGTGAGTTTTACCTTCCCCACCAGATTGCGCATACTTTCCACCATTTTGGCGAGCGCATTCCCCAGCATATCTTCATCGGAATAGGGCATCACTTCCACCGATAAATCGCCGTTGGCGATGGCGCGGGCGACATCTGCCATGCCGTTCAGATAGCCCACCATCCTGCCGAAGGCGTTGGTCATTGTACCCAATTCGTCATGGCTGTCCGAATGCCGGATGTCGGGGATTTTCCCTTCCGCCAACTGCACCGAGGCTTCGGTGACGGTTTTAATGGGGGCGGTGATGCTGCGGGTGATACCCCACGCCGCGCCCAGCCCCGCCAGCAATGTGACCAGCACCGTGATGAAAATGAACCTCCGGTTTTTCGCCGAATTTGTGTGGGTCACATCCAACTGCGTTTGAAATTCCTCGGCGATGGAATTTGTGATTGCCTCGGCTTTGTCGGAAATGGTCAAGCCGGTGATGTTCATTTTTGTGACCAATGCTTTTTGAGCGGCGTAGTCGTCTTTCAGCCCTTCCAGCGTTTGGGTGTAATCTTCAAACGCGCTAACGGCGGTGCTGACCATTTTTTTGCGTTCAGGGTCTTTCAACTCTTTTTCCAGTCGTCCCAGCGCGTTGACGGTTTGCTCATATCGCTGGCGGAATTGGGTCAGATATTTTTCGTCGCCGGTGTCGATGTATTTTGCCGCCACCGCTTGCGCCAGTTGCATATATTCGCTGGCGTTACC
Organism: Chloroflexota bacterium; assembly: GCA_024278725.1. Taxonomy (GTDB): domain Bacteria; phylum Chloroflexota; class Anaerolineae; order 4572-78; family 4572-78; genus JANTHQ01. Next base: position 5,853 of record JAJRSQ010000008.1, on the reverse strand, counting down.
GGAATAATAGGTTGCCAGCGCCTCGCCATTGTTGTATGCCGCCCGCCGAATCTTTTGCAGATTCTCAACAGCGGTTGTGCCCTGCGGCTCCAACGTGTTGCTCACAATGGTGTGGCGTTTATAAATAATATCGCCAATGCCGATGATGGCATCGTTGAATTCATTGTCGAGCGAATGAATTTCTTGCAGTATCGCCGCTTCTTCCGGGTGTTTGATTTTCCCCGTGGCATCATCCAAGAGTGTCTGGAATTTGTTGTACTCATCTTTATAATTCACCAAAATAGACTGGTCTTCCAGCGCGATATATTGCGCCGCGTAAAAGCGGAGCTTCCAGATGTTGGCATCGATTTCATCGGCGGCGTGTTGGGATTGGGCAAGGTCGTCGGCTAAATTGGTGACATCGGCATCGGTGCGATAGGTTTGGAAATAGGTTGAGCCGCCGGACATAGCGATGATGACCAGAATAACCAGAAAGCCGAAGAAGATTTTTGTGCCGACTGTAAATTTATTCCAAATTTTCATGGTAGATGCGGTTTCCTTTGCAAAAAAATTATTGGGATTCTTCCGTAATTTCCTGATGCAGTGTATTCAGCAGATTGACAATTTCATGCGATAGCGTTTCAATTTCGTGGAGATAAGATTCCGCCGTTTGGACATCGCCGGCGTTGTATGCCTGCACGCACGCCACCACCACCTGATGCAATGCGGTATGCGGCGTTTCCAAAGCGCGGAACGTTTCCCAGTCGGCAAAGTCCTGCTGACCTCGCCCGTACATCCATGTGCCGAGGGCGCATGTGGTGTGGTCGGAAATTTCGCTTTCCTCCAGATGCAATGTTCCGTTGAGCATCGCTCTGACATTGGTGACCCATGTTTCGTGCGCCCGGCGGAACATATCAACCTGCTGCACAAATTCAGACCCGGTTTGCAGGTGAAACCGCGTGACCAGCGTGATGAGATTTTCCGCCATATCGTTCAGCGCCCGCGCCGAGGAGACGGTATCTTTCACCTGCGTGTGCATATCGTCGGCGCTGTGGCTGATGTCCTGAATGATGGCGGTGTTCTCTTCTGCCACGCTGACAATCGATTCGAGCTGGTCGAGGATTTCGGTTGCGCCGGCGCTCATCTCCTGCGTGGCGGCGGTATTCTCTTCCACTACTGCGGAAACCGTTTCCATACTGCCGGACAATTCCCCGGCGGCGCTGCTCATCTGTTCGGCGGCGGCGGCGATGCCCACCACTTGCCCGTTCACCATTTCCACCGTCTGCAAAATATCTTGCAGGGCGTTTCCGGCTTGGTCGGCGAGGGTTGAACCGTGTTCAACCTCGTCCATCCCCGTGTTCATGGCGGAAATAGCTTCCTGAACGGTCGATTGAATATCCTGAATTAACGTGGTGATTTCCTTCGCTGCTCCGGCGGATTTTTCTGCCAACTTCCGCACTTCATCGGCAACCACGGCGAAGCCACCCACCTGAATCTGGAATTGCGCCACGCTGTTGGCGTGGAAGCCCACCTGCACAATGCCCGGCTTATCTTTGCGCGGGACACCCACATATTTGTACAATTCATTGTCAATGCTGCGCCGCTGCGTGGATTGGGTGACCGCGCCATCAGCCATATGAATCAATTTTCGGAATTCATACGCCTGCGATTTGGGGTCGTCCGGGAAACGGAAACCCAGCAAACTGCGGTCGTCGCTGAGTTCAATCACCCCGTCTTCGTCGGTGATGCAAACATTATCAATGCTGACGGCGCGCGCCAATTGCCGCCAATAATCCGGGGAAGTGTTCACATCGTCCCGCGCCAACAATTCCGCCACCAATTTTGCTTGAATGACGAGCTGCTGGTCGAGCAGTTTTTCCGCCATTTGCCGCGAGTGTGCGCCGGTGCGGGCGGCTTCGATGGCGGCATTGAGCGCCAGCAAATTGGTTTGCGACGCAATATCGTCAATGGTTTGCACGATTTTCCCGATTTCCGCCGAGCGGCTTCCCATTTCCTGCACCTTTTGTGCCGCCAATCCCACTTTGGTTTTGATAGCGTTCATCCCGGAAATTGATTCGGCGATGGTGGTTGCGCCGGCTTGTGCCGCCTGCGCGGCTTGCGCCGACCCTTGCGCGCTTTCCTGCGCATTCTCTGCCACAGAAGTGATGATGTTGGTCAGTTCCTGCGTGAGTTCCATCGTTTTGGCGGCGGCGGTGGCTTGTTCCTGCGCGCCCTCCGCCACGCCGCTGATGGCTCGCACCACCTGATTCACCATTTCCGATGCCCTTTCGATGCTGTGCGTTTGCTCGGCGCTCCCGCGCGAAACTTGTTCGATGGTGTCGGTGACGTGCTGGGTGGTGGTGCCGGAAAGGGCGGCGGTTTCGGTGAGCTGCTGGGCGGAGATGCCCAAATATTCCGCCATGTGCGACACCTGACTCACCAGTTCACGCAGGTCGGTAATCATCCGGTTGAAGGCGTGCCCGAGGGCATCTTCTTCGGCGCGGGGCTGGATTTGCACCGTCAAATCGCCGTCGGCGATGTTTTGGGCGGTGTCCGCCATTTCCGAAAAATAGCCGATTAACTGTTGGAACGCCTTGCCCATCGTGCCGATTTCATCGTTGTTCTTGAGGACTTTTTCCACCGCTTTTTGATTGACACCCGTGAGATTGACGTCGCCCACGGCGAGGCGGGTGGCGGCTTGCGCCAGCAACAATATCGGGCGGGAAAGTTGCTGCGATACCCAGAAAGCGACGCCCAGCACCAGAATCAGCACGCCGGCGAAAATGGGTATCAGGAAGCGAATCAGGTCGTTGGCGGCGGCGAAGGCTTCGGATTGGTCAACTTCGGCGATGATAGCCCAATCCAGTCCGGGAATGTCCAGCGGTTGGTAGGCGGATAAAACTTTTATGCCGCGATAATTGTCAGCGGCTTCCACGCCGGTTTGCCCGGAGAGGGCTTGATTGGCGGGGTGAGTATCAATTTTTTGCGAGAGCAGGGTACTCTCCGTGCTGAAACGGGAGTCGGAGCGCATCACTTTGTCGGGACCAATCAGGTAAGATTCGCCGGTTTTGCCCAAACCGGCATCCTGCTGCATGAGTGTGTTGATTTCGTCCACCGGTAATTGGAAGACCAGCACGCCGAGCTTCGTGCCGTCGCGGTCGAAAATCGGCGCGGCGACGAAGGATGCGGGCAGGTTTTCCGGTCCGTAGGGGGCGAAATCAACCAGCGCGGCGTAGTTGGGGTCGGTGGCGTTTGCCGCCGCCTGATACACCCGTCCCAAATTGCTGTTGGCGTAGGCGCCGGTTTTCAGATTCGCGCCGTAATCGTCCCCTTTGGCGACGGTATATTCCACGATGCCCGTTTCGGCGTTGATGAGGAAGAGGTCGTAATAGCCGTAACTTTCGACCACTTTTTGGAGATACTGATGCAGTTGGCTGTGCAGGGCGCTGTATGCGCTGCCGTCTTTGGCGTTGGCGAGGTTCGGTCTGCCTTTGTAGAGGGAGACATAAGTTGCCATTTGCTCTTGGGGCGTTTTCCCCACGCGGTTGCCGTCCGATTTGATGACCAGACTCAGTGAGCGCATAGAATCGACGATGGACGGCGATTGCGCCAACACCCGAACATCGGTGATGCGCCGCCGGAAGAAGCCTTCGACCACGCCGGCTTTGATGTCGCGCACCGCAACCAGTTTACTTGTGGCGGCATCTTTGAGCGCCGCCTGCGAGCGCACCGGTATAGCCACGCCGATAACCAACAAGGGCAGCACGGATACCAGCAGGAACGCCAGCAGCAATTTTCCGCGCAGTGAGTTTCGGAGATTTAGATTCGCAAGGGTAAGCGGCGGGCGTAGTTTTTTGATGCGCTTCATATTCGGGAAAACTCCTCGGAGCCGATTTTGGTGGAAATTGACATTGGGTTGAATACAAATACCACCGTTACCATTATCGGTACAAGGGGGGATTGTCTCCATAAAAACTACGTAAAGAAATGAGGGGAAATTAAAAAGCCGCCGGGTTACGGCGGCTTTTAGGCAAAAGAGATCGGGTGAGGAATATATGTGAGGATTCCGACACGCATTTAAGAGGCTACAGGCTAAACCTGTTACGTTTGAGCAGACAAAACCCGATCCTTTACCCTAGTTGCGAGTCGCCGAGAACTTTAACCTAAACGCCAGGCGTTATTTCAATTCTCGGAGAGGATAAGGAGGTGTTAAATTGTTAATGTCATCTAATGACAGTCGCTATTATAATCATTTTTCTCGCCCTGTCAAATTCAACGTGTCAATTTTCACAAGACTTTCCGTAAATTTTTGTTTACGAAAGCCAAAATATTGCGTCAATTGGTGCAGGTTGCACATAAAATATTCGTTGGCGAGACTACTTTTTCCCCTTTTGGATTTTCGCCCATGAATCTTTGAGTGAAACGGTGCGATTGAAAACCAACGTCTCGCCGTCGGTGTCCGGGTCAACCACAAAATACCCGTGCCGCAAAAATTGATAGCGCGTACCCGGCTTGGCATTCGCCAGCGACGGCTCGACCATGCAGTTTGCCAGCACTTGCAGCGAATTGGGATTGAGGTTGACGGTGAAGTCTTCCCCTTCCGGGAACGCTTCCGGCGTCGGGGTGGCGAAAAGGTGTTCATACAGCCGCACCTCGGCGGGGATGGCGTGCGCCGCCGAAACCCAGTGGAGCGTACCCCGCACTTTGCGCCCGTCATTCGTCCAGCCGCCGCGCGAGGCGGGGTCGTAGGTGCAGTGAACTTCCACCACGTTGCCCGCATCATCTTTGACCACCTCGGTGCAGGTGACGTAATAGGCGTGTTTCAGGCGCACTTCTTTGCCCGGTGCGAGCCGGAAATATTTGCGATTGGGCGGCACTTCCACAAAATCGGTTTGCTCAATGTAAATTTCGCGGCTGAAAGGGATGGTGCGTGTGCCGGCGGAATCATCTTCCGGGTTGTTGACGGCTTCCAGCTCTTCTACCTGATTTTCGGGATAATTGTCAATCACCAGCTTCAGGGGGCGAAGCACCGCCATCACGCGCGGGGCGCGTTTATTCAGGTCGTCGCGCACGCAGTGTTCCAGCAGGGCGATGTCAACCGTGCTGTCTTTTTTCGCCACGCCGATGCGCTCGGCGAAATCGCGGATGGCTTCGGGGGTGTAGCCGCGCCGCCGCAGCCCGGCGATGGTCGGCATGCGGGGGTCGTCCCAGCCGCGCACCGTGCCGTTGTTCACCAGTTTGAGCAGTTTTCGTTTGCTCATCAAAGTGTAGGTGAGGTTCAAGCGGGCAAACTCAATTTGTTGCGGATGATGGATTTCCAGCTCATCCAAAAACCAGTCGTACAGCGGGCGATGCGCTTCAAATTCCAGGGTGCAGATGGAATGAGTGATGCCTTCGATGGCGTCCGATTGCCCGTGCGCGAAGTCGTACATGGGGTAGATGCACCATTTGTCGCCGGTGCGGTGGTGGTTGGCGTGCAGAATGCGGTACATCACCGGGTCGCGCATGTTCAGGTTGGGGGATGCCATGTCGATTTTGGCGCGGAGGACTTTTGCCCCGTCGGGGAATTCTCCGGCGCGCATCCGGGCGAACAGGTCGAGGTTTTCTTCCACCGAGCGGTTGCGATAGGGGCTATTTTTGCCCGGCTCGGTGAGTGTGCCACGATAGGCGCGGATTTCATCGGCGGACAGGTCATCCACATATGCCTTCCCTTTTTTGATGAGCTTGACGGCGAATTCGTAAAGTTTTTCAAAATAGTCGGAGGCGTAAAATTCGTGGTCCGGTTCAAAACCGAGCCAGTGGATATCTTCTTTGATGGCGTGCACATATTCGTCTTCCTCTTTGACGGGATTGGTGTCGTCGAAGCGGAGATTG
>JAJRSQ010000007.1 GCA_024278725.1 Chloroflexota bacterium | reverse complement strand
CGATTGATGCACCTGTTGCAATCACCCACCGTCAAATCCAGCGACGTGGGCGAAATCGTCGCGCAGGATTTGGGGATGACCACCAAAATACTCCAACTTGTCAACTCGGCGTATTTTGGGCTGCCGAACCACGTTTCCAACCCCACTCAAGCAGTCATTTTATTGGGATTGAACATCATCAAAACGTTGGCGCTCTCATTGCATGTATTTTCGCAGATGCCAAAGGTTACAATTGAGGGATTTTCGCCGCAGGCATTACAGCGCCACAGTTTGATGACTGCCTCGCTGGCGAAAAAAATCGCGCACGGATTGACGCTGAACGATTATTTGGTGGATTGCGCCTTCACCGCTGGTATGCTCCATGCGCTGGGGCGGCTGATGCTGGCGACCAACATGCCCACCCGGTATCAGCGGGTGCTGTCGCAGGCGAATTCGATGGATTTGCCCCTGGAAGACGTGGAGCAAAACATCCTCGGCGTGTCACATGCCGATGTCTCCGCCTATCTTTTGGAATTGTGGGGCTTGCCGCTGCCGGTGGTGGAAGCGGTGCTGTATCATCATGCGCCGTGTGAGCGGCAAATGGCGGATGAAGTGTATTCCTCGCCGTTGATTGCGGTACACATCGCCGATGTGCTGGCATTTGAAGTGTATCCGAAGGGCGGCGCGGGCAGGTTGCCGACTTTAGACCCGATTTGCCGAGCTAATCCCGTCATTCAATCACGGTTGCCGCAGTGGCGGGAAGCGGCGCGTAAACTCGTTTCATTTGATGAAGATGATGACTGAATCCGTGTTATTCGTTGATGATGAAGAACTGGTGCGGCGGGGCTATCGCCGGCGATTGATTGAGCAATTCCGGCTGGAAACCGCCGCCGACGCCTTCGAAGGGCTGGCAAAATTGGAGACGATGGGACCCTTCGCGGTGGTCGTCTCCGATTTTCGGATGCCCGGCATGAACGGCATTGAATTTTTGTTGCAGGTGAAAGAAAAATTCCCGGACACCGTGCGCATCATGCTCACCGGCTATGCCGACATGCAAATGGCAATTGACGCGGTGAACGAAGGGAACATCTTCCGTTTTCTCACCAAGCCCTGCTCGGCAGAAACGCTGGCGAGCGCACTTTCCGCCGGGATTGAACAATACCGGCTCGTCATCGCCGAGCGCGAACTGCTCAACAAAACCCTCAAGGGGAGCATTCAGGTATTGAGCGAGATTTTGAGTCTCGTCAGCCCGGATGCGTTCAGCCGCACGTCGCGCATTCGCCGTACCGTGCGGCATCTGGCGCAAGCCATCCGAAGCGAGCATTTGTGGCATTTTGAATTGGCGGCGATGCTGTCACACATCGGTTGCGTGGCAATTCCCCCCGCCATTTTGCAGAAAGTCCAGCGCGGCGAACCGCTGAACCCCAACGAACAGCGCATGTATGCCTCGCATCCCATCGCCGGGCGCGATTTGCTGGCGAAAATCCCCCGGCTCGAACTCATCACCCGCATCATCGAGCATCAGCGGAAACCCCCGCCATTGCAGTGCGACCCGTCGGAACTGTCATCCGCGGAGGATGTGGTTGCGCTGGGGGCGCAAATATTGAAGCTCGCCATCGAATTCGACCGGCTTGAACAACAGGGGATGAGCTATCGGGACATCGTGCTGGCGTTGCGGAGACGCACCGACGAATTTCACCCCCAATTGTTGGCGGCGCTGCACACCATCCCCGGGGCGGAAGGCGCTATCAACATCCGCGAGGTGTCCATCACCGAGTTGAAAGAAGGGATGGTGGTGGAAGAAGATATTCTGGCGAAAACCGGCTTGCGGCTGGTGGGCAAAGGGCAGGTTATCACCCTGCCGATTCTCTTCCGCCTGCGAAATTACGCCAACGGCGTCGGCATCAAAGAGCCGGTGCTGGTGCGCACCCCGGCGGCAGAAAATTTGCCCGCCCCCCAACGATGACAAATCCCCAAAAACGTTTATAATATTCCCAACCATCACGCACATAAAGGGGAAAAATTATGACTTTGCATCCGGTGTCTTCCACGTTGATTGATGATTTGCGTCGGCTCATTCCCGCCGACCGCGTGTCCGCCGCTCGCGCCGACCGCGAACAGCACAGCCGCGACCAGTCGGCGCACCCCGCCCATCTGCCCGACGCGGTGGTGTGGGTGCAATCCACCGCCGAGGTGAGTGCCGTGCTGAAATACGCCGCCGCCCGCCGCATCCCCGTCACCGCCTGGGGCGCGGGAACCAGCATCGAGGGGAATCCCATCCCCGTGCAGGGGGGCATCGTCCTCAATTTTCGGCAGATGGATAAAATTCTGGAAATCCATGCCCATGATTTTCAAGTGACTGTTCAGCCCGGCGTGCTGTACAAAGATATGAACAAAATTCTGGCGCGGCACGGACTCTTTTTCGCCCCCGACCCCGGCGCGAATGCCAGCATCGGCGGGATGCTGGCGAACAACGCCGCCGGGATTCGCACCGTCAAATACGGCGCCACCCGCGACAACGTGCTGGCGCTGGAAGCGGTGCTGGCGGACGGGACGGTCATCCGCACCGGCTCGCGCTCGGTCAAACAGTCGGCGGGATATGATTTGACCCACCTGCTGGTCGGCTCGGAGGGCACGCTGGCAATCATCACCGCCGCCACCCTGAAGCTCGCCCCGCTCCCCGAACATTTCAGCGTCGCCACCGCCGCCTTCCCCGATGTGGCGCACGCCGCGCACGCCGTGTTTGAGCTTATCGGTGCGGGGTTGGAACCCACCGCGCTCGAACTGCTCGACACCACGGCAATTCGGGTGATGAACACCGAAGACGGCATCAATTTCCCGGAAACCCCGCATCTGTTCATGGAATTTAACGGCGTGAATGAGGATGCATTGACGCAGACGCTCGCGCTGGCAGGGGACATCTGTCGGGAAAACGAGGCGCAACAATACCAATCCGGCATCGGGCGCGAGGCGCGGTCGCGGTTGTGGGAAGCGCGGCATCGCATTTTTGAAGTTCATCTGCGCTATTTTCCGGGCAAAGAATATTTCGTCTCGGATGTGTCCGTCCCCATCTCGAATTATCCCGCGCTGGCAGCGGCGGCGGAAAAAATGCTCGCCGAATTGGAAATTGATGGCAGCGTGCTCGGTCACGCCGGCGACGGCAACCTGCACGTCATCGGTTTTTACCACGCCGATGATGCCGCCACCCGCGACAAAGCTTTTTTGCTGAACAAAAAACTGGTGGAAATGGCGCTTTCGCTGGACGGCACATCCACCGGCGAGCACGGCGTGGGGTTGGGCAAACGAAAATACATGGTCGCCGAACATGGCGCATCGGCGATGGCGGTGATGCGCCAAATCAAAACCCTGTTCGACCCGCACGGAATTCTCAACCCCGGTAAGGTACTGAATGAATAGCGAATGGCGAATCATACGCCCCCGATTTTGATGGTCTGATTCCCGTTTGCTATTTCATTGTTCATTACTTCCGGCTGTGGTATAATTGCCCCATCATGGAAGACCGAACGATTTCGCCACAAGAAAACACATCGGAAGAGAAACTCCAGCAGAGTTTGCGCCCCACCGGCTGGGACGGTTATTTCGGGCAGGAGCCGGTCAAGGCGAACATCCGCATTTTGATTGAAGCCGCCAAACTGCGCGAAGAGCCGCTCGACCATATTTTGGCATATGGTCCGCCGGGGTTGGGCAAAACCACCCTGGCGAACATCATCGCGCACGAAATGGAGACGCGGTTGAAAATCACCTCCGGTCCCGCCATCGAGCGCCCCGGCGATTTAGCCGCCATTCTGACCAACCTGCGGCGCGGCGATATTCTGTTCATTGATGAAATTCACCGCATGAGCCGCGCGGTGGAGGAAATTCTTTATCCCGCCATGGAAGATTTTGCGCTCGACATCATCATCGGCAAGGGTTCCAGCGCGCGCAATATCCGGCTCAAACTGCCGCGCTTCACCATTTTGGGGGCGACCACCCGCCTTTCGCTGCTGGCATCGCCGTTGCGGGACAGATTCGGCTCGGTGTTCCGGCTGGAATTTTATAAACCGAAGGAACTGGCGCAAATCGTACTCCGCTCCGCCGCCATTTTGAACGTGCCCATTGAAGCGGACGGGGCGATGGAAATTGCCAACCGCGCGCGGGGCACGGCGCGTATCGCCAACCGGCTGCTCAAACGCGCCCGCGATTTCGCCGAAGTGCGCTCGGATGGCATCATCACCGCCGAGGTGGCGCACGAAGCGTTGATGATGCTGGAGGTTGACCCGCTCGGACTGGATGTGCTGGACCGGAAAGTCCTCCACGCCATTATTGACAAATTCAATGGCGGACCCGTCGGGCTGGACACCATCGCCGCCAGCATCGGCGAGGATAGCAGTACGGTGATGGACGTGGTAGAGCCGTATCTGCTGCAACTCGGATTTTTGGAACGCACCCCGCGCGGGCGAAAAGCGACCGCCCGGGCGTACAATCATTTGGGGTACACCGCTCCCGACGGCGACAATTCGCAACCGACACTCTTTTAATGACGAGTGACGAACGACGAGTGATGAACGGTATCTCATTCGTCACTCGTCATTCGTCATTCGCAACTTGAAATGATGGACTTTCAATCAATCGGTAAACTATTTTTAATATTGGGTGGATTCATCGCGCTGGTGGGCGCATTGTTTTTGTTGAGCGGAAAATTCTTTCCGTGGCTGGGACATCTGCCGGGCGACATCAACTTTCGGCGCGGCAATGTGTCGGTCTATTTTCCCATTGCCACCTCCATCATCCTCAGCATTGTGCTGACCGTGGTGCTGAATCTGCTCATTCGATTTTTGAACCGATAACTTCGTAGGGGCACGATGCATCGTGCCCCTACTTCAAAAACCCTAAATGGTATATCATCCATGAAACTATCAACCTTCGATTACACCCTTCCCCCCGAACTCATCGCCCAAACGCCCGTTGAACCCCGCCACGCCTCGCGGTTGATGGTGGTCAACCGCCGGACGGGCGACATTGCCCACCGCCAATTTTCCGACCTGCCGGCATATCTCAATCCCGGCGATATTCTGGTTGCCAACGACACCCGCGTCATCCCCGCCCGATTGTACGGCAAGAAAGCCACCGGCGGGAAAATGGAGCTGCTACTGCTGAAAAAACAGTCCGCCACGAAATGGGAGGCGCTGGTGGGCGGCAAACGATTGCGTCCGGGCAGCACTTTTTCCATCGACCACAGCGATTTGACGGGCAAAATTGTGGCGGAATTGGACGGTGCGCGGCGGGTGGTGCAGTTTTCATCCCCCGTGGAAGATTATTTGTATGACATCGGCGAAACGCCGTTGCCGCCATACATCCATCAAACGCTGGACGACCCGGAACGGTATCAGACGGTGTACAGCCGCTATGATGGTTCTGCCGCCGCCCCGACCGCCGGACTCCATTTTTCGCCCGATATGCTGATTGATTTGCGGCGGCGCGGGGTGCAATTGGAATATGTGACCCTGCACGTGGGGCTGGACACGTTTAAGCCGGTGACGGTGGAAGATATTGAAGACCATCCCATCCACAGCGAATGGGCAACCATTTCGAGCGACGCCGCCCGCCGCATCAACGATGCCAAGCTGACTGGCGGGCGCATTGTGGCGGTGGGCACAACGTCCGTCCGCACGCTGGAAACGGGCGCGCTCCGCTCGGCGGGGGTGCAGGGGTCGCTGCGGGATGCCAGCCGGTTGGAGGCGGGCATTTGCCCGTGGAAGCCGGTGCAGGCGTTTGAATCGCCCACCGATTTGTATATTTATCCCGGCTTCCGGTTCCGCGCGGTGGATGTGATGCTGACGAATTTCCATCTGCCCAAAAGCAGCCTGTTGATGTTGGTGGGCGCGTTTGCGGGCGTTGATTTGATGCGCCGGGCATACGCCGCCGCCATTGCCGAAAAATATCGCTTTTACAGCTTCGGCGATGCGATGTTGATTTTGTAGCTGAAAGCTGACAGCTTTTAGCCGAAAGGCTGGTTTTATGCGAAAACTGATGCTATTCCTGCTGATAATCTTGGCTGCAATTGCCACCGCTTCCTT
>JAJRSQ010000084.1 GCA_024278725.1 Chloroflexota bacterium | reverse complement strand
TGCAACTATACAGGGGTGTCGTCACTGCGAAGCCGCAAGGCTGAAGCAATCCTCACCATTCAAACCCGGAAATTGCACCCTTCGGGCATTTTCGGTAGTAGGGGCGAACCTGTGTGTTCGCCCTTTTTGGGCAGACACATAAGTCTGCCCCTACAAATTTCGCCACAACATTTTTTGCACACGCGAAAATGTCTGTTGATTATATTTGAGAAATGAACCCTCACTCGCTCAACGCTTCCCGCACTTTCTTCAATAGCCCTTCAATGGTAAACGGTTTTTGAAGGAAGGTTGCCCCCACCGGAAGCGCGCCCCGTTTGTCCACAATATCATCCGTATATCCCGACATAAACAACACCTGCATATCGTGATGCGCGGGCACGAGTTTTTTGTACATTTCCACCCCGCCCATCTGCGGCATCACCACATCGGTCAACAAAAGATGAATGCGTCCCGAATGCTCATCCGCCAGCACCAAAGCCTGAAGCGGATTTCCGGCGTCGAGGACGTGGTAGCCGTAGGCGCGAAGGGTTTCCACCACCAGCATCCGCACATCCGATTGGTCTTCCACCACTAAAATTGTTTCGCTGCCGTAGAACGATTGCGCCCCGGCAGTGGTGGACGTTTCACGCGAAAGCGGTTCATCCACCACGGGGAAATATATTCGTACGGTTGTGCCTTGCCCGTTTTCGCTATCAACCCAAATATTGCCGCCATGCTGTTTCACAATCCCAAAAACGGTAGCCAGCCCCAAGCCGGTTCCTTCCCCCCGTTTTTTGGTGGTGAAAAACGGCTCGAAGATGCGTTGTTTCGTTTCCGTATCCATCCCGACGCCGGTATCGCTGACGGCGAGCATCACATACGCACCCGTTTGCCCGCCGGGGTGCTGCGCCACAAAGGTTTCATCCAGCGTGACGGCGGACGTTTCAACCACCAGTTCGCCCCCTTTCGGCATGGCATCTCTGGCGTTGACCGCCAAGTTCAGCAGCACTTGTTCGATTTTGGATTCGTCTATTTCCACCGGCGGCAGATTGTCCGCTAATCTGATTTTCACGGCAATATCTTCCCCGATGAGCGGGCGCAACATATCTTCAAAACCGGAAACCACATCGTTGAGGTTCAGCACTCGCATTTCCAACACCTGCCGGCGGCTGAACGCCAAAATCTGGCGGGTGAGCCGTGCCGCGCGGTTGGCGGCGTCTCGGATGTGTCGCAAATTGGTTGCCAACGGGTCGGATTTTGGCAAGCGCGCCAGTGCCATTTCCGCATACCCGATGATGGGCACGAGCAAATTGTTGAAATCGTGCGCGATACCGCCCGCCAGCTTGCCAATCGATTCCATCTTCTGCGCCTGATAGAATTGCGCCGTGAGCGTCTCTTTTTCCGCTTCCAGTTGCTTGCGCTCAGTGATGTCCACAAAGTCGCCGACCATAAATTGCGGGATACCGGCGGCGGATTTCACCACTGCCACATTCAACTGCACCCACATCGTCTGTTCGTCTTTGCGCACCAGCATCCATTCCGCCTCAAAAGAGGGGATTTCCCCCGTCAACAGGTGACGGATATGTTTGCGTCCGTCTGCCAAAAAATCAGGATGGACGACATCCATCCATTTCAGCAGCAGAAGTTCCGGGGCGGTGTAGCCCAACATTCGGGCGAATGATCGATTGACGCGCACAAAACGCCCTTCCGGGTCGGCAATGGCTTTGCCGATGGCGGCGTGTTCAAATGCCGCGCGGAAGCGTTCTTCGCTGTCATGCAATGCTTGTTCCGCGGCGAGCGCACGCACCAGCAAGACGTCATTATCCCCGATAATGCTGTCTACCTGTCCGCTGCGCAACGCAGAAAGGGTTGCTTCTGCATCCGCCAACCGCATCGCCAGTTCATGGTACGAGAGAGTTGCCATAGCTTGTTCCTATTATCCACGTACAAGACTTAAAACTTGTTCTTCATCGGAAAGGTTGCCCGCCACTCGTATCTGCGGCAAAGGGTATATGCGTAATAAGGTTGGCGTCACCAGAATATGGTTGTCCAATGCCTGCCGGTAATCTTGCAAAACGTCAATCACGTCAAGCCGAAACCTGCCCGAAAAATGTTCTTCGCACAATTTGGTGAAGGCGTGAAGGGCTTGGGTAGAGTTTGCCGAATCGCCCGCCACGTATAGTTGAAAAACATACTCCGCCTCAAATGTTTGCTGTTTGGGTTTGATGTGACTATCGTGCATCGTCCTCACCTCGCATCAAATCATTAAAGAAAGCTGAATTGTCGTTGTCGTTTTTATCACCTCCCCGCATCTGCCTCCGCAGTTCACGCGCCTGTGCCGCAATATGATATTCCAACTTCAAGCGTTCCAACTCCAGTTTCATCGCTTCCACATCCGCCTGCAAACGGTCATGATCCGAGTCGAGCATCGTCCGGTGGCGTTCCAATGCCTGCTCTTTGTAGCGGATTTCCATTTCCGTCCGGCGCAAATCAAGCTCGTCGCGCGTTTCCTGAACCCTGCGCGCCACGCCGGTCAACACACCGCCTTCACCGCTGTAGACATTTTTCAGCTCAAAGCCGGTATCGGTGATTAAAAATTCGCGGTATTGGTTGGAATGTTTCGTCCCGCGCGATTTCACCACGGTCAGCAGGCGATTGATTTCGCCCGTGCTGTTCACCAGCCGCAAAAAGAGCAGGGTATCCACCACGGATGAAATGCCGATACCACTGATTTCCGACACATTTTGAAAGCCCGCCGTCTGGTTGGTGAGCAGACAGGTGATGCTGCGTTCTTTGCAGGCGTATATCAAACGCACCACATATTCAAACGCCACCTGTTCCCCGCCCATGCGGGAACACGCCGAAATGGCGTCCACCACCACATGGCGCGGCTGGAAGGTTTCGATGGCGGTGTAGGCTTCAACCAGATGTTCCTCTGCGCCGCGCGCTTCGGGCATGGTGGTCAGGAACATCAACTGTTCCGCTTCCAGATGGGGCTGCAAATCAATGCCGGGACTGCGCATCGTTTCAATCATCGCCTCTTCCGATTCCTCGAAATCAATGTACAGCACTCTTTCCCCGCGCCGGCAGGCGGCATCGGCGAAGGTGGCGGCAACAGTTGTTTTCCCGCTCCCCGTCGTCCCCGAAACCAACACGCACGACCCCCGCCGGTAGCCGCCGCCCAAAACTTCATCGAGCTGGTCATTTCCGCTGGAGATGAACGCGCCCATTTTCTGGTGCTTCAGGGTGATGGATGACACCGGCACCAGATTCAACCCGTTGCGGGAAACGATGAACGGGTATTCGTTTCTGCCATGTCCGGAGCCGCGATATTTGTTGATGCGCAATCGGCGGGTGGTGATTTGGTCAATCACCCGCTGGTCCAAATGGATGACGCAGTCGGTCATGTAATCCAGAAAATCATACCGCTCCACAGAGGTTTCATTGGGCGGCAGTTTCACCGTCAAAATGGTGGTCAGGTTTTTGGCGCGCAACCAATCGTTCAAAAAATAAAGTTCTTCCCGCTCGCGGGCAACATCATCATAATAGCGCAACAGCACATCAATGCCATCAAGCACCAGACGACGGGCGTTCATCGCTTTGGATTGCCCTTCGATGATTGCCATCAAGCCGCCCAAATCGAAGTCTCCGGATTTGTTGATTTTCCGGTTGATGGGAGGAGCATACAAAAATACGTTTCCGGCGGCTTCGGCGGCGGGGAAATCAATGCCGATGGTGGCGGCATTCTGCCGGATTGCCGTCACCGGTTCCTCGAAGCTGATGAACATACCGGGCTGACCATGTTGCGCACCATTGAAGATGAACTGCATCCCCATAATGCTTTTTCCGCACCCGGGACCACCACTGACCATGGTTGTCCGCCCGACGGGCAATCCGCCATACAGAATATCATCCAGCCCGCCAATGTAGGTGGGGGCTTTGGCAATTTGGGGATTTCTTGTCGTTTCAAGACGTTTTCCAGCCATACTGCACTCCTGTGTGTCATTTCGGCTTGATTGAGTTGTCGGTGTTGTTTCAGATTATACGCGCTGGGTGAGCGCCAGCAAAACACCGGCGCGACCCACTAAGCCCACCAATCGCCCGTCGGCATCCACCACCGGCAGACGTTTGATTTCATGTTCCAGCAACAGGCGCAACGCTTCGTTGAGCGGGGTATATTTATGCACCGTGATGGGGTTCGGGGTCATCACTTCTTTGGCGGCGCGGCGCTCCAACTGCAATGTATTGTGCGAACCGGGCTTCATACGGCTGGAGAGGGCTTGCAACACACTCCCCCGCTCCGATTCGCTGGCACGGGTGAGTAAATCGCCATCGGTGATGATGCCCACCACCCGCCGCCGGTCATCCACAACCACCACCCGCCGTTGCGATGTTCCCAACAGCAAATCCACCACTCTCGCCAGCGACGCATCTTCCTTCACGCTGGGCACGGCAATCATCATCACTTCGCCCACGGTGGTATCCACCCCCACGGTGATGGATTTGCGCGGCGCATCGGCGACGGGGGGTTGTGCCAGCGCGCGCAAAATATCCACCCGGCTGAAAACCCCCTGCAACACACCATCGGCGTCCACCACGGGCAGACGTTTGATGTCGTTTTCCAGCATCGTTTCCATCGCCGCCGTCACCGGAGTATCGGCGGTGACGGTGATGGCGGGGGTGGTCATCGCATCCCGCACCACGCCGTTTTCTTTCTGCAAACGATGGAGTTGCGCCTGAAGTTCGGCATCGGTGAGGAAGAGTTGCACGCTGGCAGTGGGCAAATCGCTGTGACGCAAAAGATCGCCTTCCGTTAAAATGCCCACTACTTTCCGGTTCGCATCAATGACGGGGAGCGAGCGGTATATCTTGTTCAGCAGCAGCTCCATCGCCTGCACCAATGGGGTATCGGGCGAAACGGTGTTCACCTCACGATGCATGATGTCGCGTACGGGCATATCGGCGGGGAGGGTGCGCAGTTGACGATGGCTGTAGGTCAGCACTTCCACATCTTCCATCGTTATCAGCCCTTCCACCACCATTTCGCGCAATTTGGGCATCACCCGTTTCACGCGGACGGGGCTGTCAACCCATTCGATTTTCAGGGGCAAATCCGTCGAGAGGGCGACCAAACTGGCGGTGTGGATTCGGCTGTGCGCGCCGAATCCGGAGAGGGCGCGGGTGACGGTTGCGCCGGCGCAATCTTCTTTCTTCAACAGTTCCAAAATCGCCTGATGCAGCGGTTTGCGCTGCCATTTATCGCTTTCACCAATGTAAATAGATACCTTTTTCGCTGAACCGATAATTTGCATTAGTGTCCTCCTGCCTGCATGAGTTGTGCCAGATAAATTCCCAGAAATACCCCCAACAATCCGAGGATGGTATTTCCAAAAAAATTGATGGCGGCGGCTTGCCAGCCATTCTGCTGTAACAGGGCAAATGTTTCAAAACTGAATGATGAAAATGTCGTGAAGCCACCCAGAAAACCGACCGCCACAAAAAGCCGCGCTTCCGGCGAAATGGGCAATCGCCCGCTTGCCAGCGTCAAAAAAAACGCGATGATAAAGCTGCCGGACACATTCGCCAACATTGTGCCGTAGGGGAAATCACTTCCCCACCGGGCAGCCGCCCATTGCTGGGTGACAAATCGCGCATTTGCACCAAAAAACCCGCCCAACCCAATCCATATATATTGTAGCATACTTTTACTCCAATGTCGCCTTGAGATACCGGGGCGCCACGGCTGTTGCAAAGTAAAGTTCAAGGTTGCCGGTTTTCATGATTTCACGCTGCAGGGGCGATTTGCGAGCCGCTCTTACGCATTTTCTTCCGGTTTTAACGAAAATCGGTGGCGTTGTAGGGGCACGCTGCAGCGTGCCCCTACATTTCCTGCGCAAAGTATTGTTTGTCAAGCGACTTTGCAACAGCCCTG